>USIX01000084.1 GCA_900554895.1 uncultured Megamonas sp.
TAAAATCTTAAATATTGTTAAAGAGGAATTATCCGCCGTTAAAGCCAAGTTCGGTGACGAGCGCCGTACCCAGATAACGGATGATACTTCCGATGTCGACCTTGCCGACCTCATTGCCGAAGAAACAGTCGTCATCACACTTACGCACAACAACTACATCAAACGTATTCCTTTAACTACTTACCGCAACCAAAAACGCGGTGGACGCGGCGTAACGGGTATGGGTACTAAAGAAGAGGATTATGTGGAAAATATGATTATAACTTCCACTCACAATACAATTTTGTTCTTTACTAACAAAGGTCTCGTTTATCAGCTGAAAGGATATGAAATTCCTGAATCCGGCAGGACGGCAAAAGGCACGGCTATCGTAAACCTGCTGCCGTTAGCCAAGGAAGAAAGCATTACCGCCATTATCCCAATTGAAAAATTCGCTGACGACAAATATCTGTTCATGGCTACCCGTCAGGGCATTGTCAAAAAGACGGTTCTCAGTGATTACGATACCAACCGCAAAAAAACCGGCCTTATCGCTATCTCACTGAAAGACGATGATGAGCTCATCAGTGTAAAACTGACCGACGGCAACCGCTATATCATTATCGGTACGCGCGACGGCATGTCCATCAGCTTCAATGAACAGAATGTCCGTCCAATGGGCAGAAATGCCCGCGGCGTCATCGGCATAAAATTAAAAGGCGACGATAAAGTTATCGATATGGATAGTCTGCGCAAAAACTGCGAAGTACTGACCGTTACGGAAAACGGCTACGGCAAGCGAACGCATACAGAAGAATATCGCGCTCAAAGCCGCGGCGGTATCGGACTTATCAATATCAAGGTTACGGAAAAAACCGGATTTGTTGTCGGTGTAAAAGTCGTAAACGAAAATCAGGAATTCATGCTCATCTCCAATGAAGGCATCGTAATTCGTTCCAACATTAACGAAGTCTCTGTTATCAACCGCAATACTCAGGGCGTAAAAGTGATGAATATGGACAACAACGATAAGGTAGCTGCCGTTGCCGTCTTTGAAGATGAAGAACGCAACTAAAGGAAAATAATATGTCTGACATCGGAAAAATTATGATATATGCCGGCATTGCGCTAATCGTAGCAGGCCTTTTGTTCCACTTCGGTTCTAAAGTTCTGCCACTTGGCAAACTGCCGTTTGACTTTAAATGGGAAAGCGACAACTTCGGTGTTTACTTTCCTATGGGCTCATGTATTATAATCAGCATTATTCTGACCATAATTTTAAACATACTATTTCGCTGAATAAAAAATACCGCCAAACAATAATACTGTTCGGCGGTATTTTTTCATTGGTTAATTCTTGCCTTCACTGTGCGTATTCATATCCGGAACTTCCACATTTTGCGGGGCACTAGGCTGTATTGGTTCATTTGTTTGTCTTGACGGCACTTCCGCTTGAGCATCCGTATTTTGGCTTTCCATCTCCTGTAAATCCTGCATACGCTGCTGACGGACGCGTTCATATTCCCGTTCATAATCTTCCGCCGAATGTCTAGGCGTACGTTCTTCTCTTACTTCACGCTCCCGTCTGATTAATTCACGCCGTTCCTGTCGTTCCTGCTCCAGCTGCTCTTTTATGCGCTGGGCATCCGGAATTTCCACCGCATTATCCGGCATGGATGCCTTGTATTCCTGTGCATCATATTCAATGGAATTTGTTATCGTACTGTTCATTTTTATACCGAGCGTACTGGCAAGTATCTGTCTCGTTTTACTGATATCCGGTACCCAGTAGCTGATATCGTCAATATAAACCGGTTTGCCCGGAAGCATTTCCGATTTTAAACCATTATTTTTTGCTTCTTGCAAAGTACCAAGAAAAGATAATAATTCACTGATAGACATATCTGTTTCTACAGCATCATACATAGCCGATACCATAGACGGCAGACGCGGAATAATAGCCGGTGAGACAAGTTTGTCCATTACGGCTTTCATAAATTTCTGCTGGCGGCGAATTCTGCCGATATCGCCCTCTTCATCACGATACCGTACATATGTAACGGCCGTTTTACCATCCATATGCTGCATGCCCGGCTGGAGGTCAATATACAACCCGCCGTCATCATCCCACGGGTCTTCATAGTACATGCGTTTTTCCACATCAATATCCACCCCGCCCAAAGCATCAATGATTTTCGTAAAACCGTGTATGTCTATTACGATGTAATGATCAATTTTTATGCCGAGCAGCCCTTCCACTGTCTGTTGGGATAATTTTCTGTCGCCATAAGCATATGCCGCATTGATTTTATCATAGCCGTACCCTTTTATCTTTACACGTGTGTCCCGCGGTATCGATAAAAGCGCCGCCTGGTTTTTATCCGGATCAAGCGTAGCCACCATCAAGGTATCACTTCGCCCCACATCATCACTGCGTTTGTCCACGCCCATAATCATTACCGTCGCCTTATCCTTCGTTACAAGCAGTCCGTCCTGTACGGCTTGCGTATACTCCGGCTTATTGTCAATTAAAGCATTGGCAAAAAATGCTCCGCCAATTCCCGATAATACAAAAACGAAAATCAGCACTATAAAATATTTCCAGTAACTCGTCTTTTTCTTCTTTGTGTCTTCTCTGCGATACACTGACTAATCCCTCACAATATGCTATCTACTTTTACTATTCTAAACTCAAATCCAATTTTGTCCCAAACTTCAGATTAAGTATTTTTATTGGCACAATACGTATATTATAAGATTTTATGCTTTATTACGCAATTACTATTTATAATTTTAGTAAACGTATACTAAATTTTATTTTTTTTCATAAAAATAAAATAACTATTTATTTATTTAAATACATACTATATAATAAATCTATACCTACAGATTTTCTTCATCAATAATTTTTATACAAAGGAGCATCGTCATGGACAAAAACCGCCAAAAGTATAAGTATCTTTATCTCTTATCTGAAAAATACCCAAACCGCCAATCTGTTGTAACTGAATTAATCCGCCTTAAGGCAATATTAAATCTTGCCCGTCCGACTGAACACTTCATGAGCGATTTACACGGCGAATACGAATCATTTTTCCATATCATTAATAACTGCTCCGGCGTTATTAAAGAAAAAGTCGACTATCTGTTTGAAAAAGAAATGACGCCGTCGCAACGGGCTGAATTTTGCACTCTGATTTATTATCCGAAAGAAAAAATAATGGATTTAAAAGAAAAAAAAGCCATTTCTCATAAATGGTACTCCGAAAATCTGCGCAGACTGCTCGGTTTATCCCGTTTAATGTCCTACAAATATCCTCAATCCGAATTAAAAAACCTCTTACCGCAGGGTTATGAAACGATTATTTTGGAACTTTTAACGGCGCGTCCCAATGACGATACCTTTCAGGAAGTATATTTCAATACGATTTTAAATACTTTAATCAATATTAACAGCGGCGATGAATATATTATCGCTTTTACAAAATTCATAAAAAAACTAGCAGTAGCGCATCTGCATATTGTCGGCGACATCTTCGACAGAGGCCAGCGTCCCGACTCAATCATCGACATGCTGCGCCAGCACCATTCCGTTGACATTCAATGGGGCAATCACGACATACTGTGGATGGGTGCAATGTGCGGCAATGAAGCCTGTATAGCCACCGTTGTCCGCAACAGTGTTTCTTATAACAATACCGCCGTTTTAGAAAAAGGATACGCTATAAGCCTGCGTCCGCTGTCCTCACTCGCCAACAAGCTGTATCCCGACAAAAGCTTAAATACTGCTATGAAACGCACCATTTCCATCATTCTTTTCAAGGTGGAGGGTCAGCTGATAAAACGCAATCCCGATTTTAAAATGGAAAGTCGTCTTTTACTGGATAAAATAGATTATATTTCCAAACATATCAAATTAAACGGTAAAACATATCCTGTAAAAAGCCCGTCCTTCCCTACCATTGACCCGAATAATCCGTACGAACTCACCGAAGAGGAACAGCATGTTCTGGACGAAATAAAATCTTCCTTCCTTGACAGCGTACGTTTAAAAAAACATATCGATTTTCTCTATCAGAAAGGCAGTGTCTACAAGTCCTGCAATAATAATCTGCTTTATCACGGCTGCATTCCGCTCAATGAAGACGGAACCTTCATGCGCGTAGAAATAAATCATAATAAGTATTACGGTAAAAATTATCTTGATTTCTGCGATAAAACAATTCGCCAGGCATATCTAGGCTTATACGACCCGAAAGCCGTTGACTTGATGTATTATTTCTGGTGCGGCCGATACTCACCGTTCTCCGGCCGTGAATTCAAGACATTTGAGCGTATGTACATCGAAGATAAATCAACTTGGGTTGAACCGTCCGATGCTTATTACCACTATTGCGACGATGAAAACATCTGTAACATGATTTTAGAAGAATTCTCTCTGAAGATAAAACACGGCCATATCATAAACGGTCATGTTCCTGTCAAAGTGAAGGCAGGTGAAAGTCCTGTTAAAGCCAACGGCAAAACAATAATTATCGACGGCGGCTTCTGCAAAGCATACCACAACAAAACAGGCATTGCCGGCTATACTCTGATTTCCAATTCGCGCGGGCTCAGACTATTGGAACATCAGACTTGCACAAATATCAAAGAGGCTTTAAAAGCTAATCAAGATATTGAATCCGTATCCTGTACTTTGGAACTGCAAAATTTTCATTCCTCAACTGCTGATACCGACCTCGGTGTTGAAATACAGGAGGAACTAAACGATATTTACCATTTAATGCTCGCTTACCAAAACGGTTTAATTCCGGAAAAGGCCTAAATTTTTTAATTAAATTTTAATGGATATTTCCTTTTCAATCCTTTATACTTATTTATATAGAAAAATAATATGAAAAGGATTGTTCTTTATTATGAATTCCATACTTTTACTCTCTGCTGTCGTTTTAATTGCCTGTGTTATAGGCAGCAAAATTTCTTCGCGCCTAGGACTTCCTACATTGCTTTTTTTCATAGCTTTAGGTATGCTGTTCGGTTCCGAAGGAATTTTTAAAATTGATTTCGAGAACTATTCTTTTGCAGAAAAAATCTGTTCTTCTGCTCTTATTTTCATCATGTTTTACGGCGGTTTCGGTACAAAATGGAGTACAGCCCGTCCTGTTGCAGTCAAGGCTACGCTTTTAAGTACGCTCGGTACTTTGATAACGGCTGTTCTCACCGGTCTGTTCTGCCATCTCGTTTTTAACCTGCCTTTGCTTGAAGGTATGCTAATCGGCGCCGTATTAAGTTCTACCGATGCAGCTTCCGTTTTTTCCATACTGCGTTCGCAGCGGCTCAACTTAAAATACGGTACCGCGCCTATGCTGGAAATCGAAAGCGGCAGTAATGACCCGTGCGCTTACATGATGACGATTATTCTACTTTCAGCTATGGGCGGAGATATTTCCTTTTCCGATATAAGCTATTCCGTCTTTGCTCAACTTGCCTACGGTCTTTTAATCGGTACGGCACTTGCCTATATTGCCAGCTGGATACTGCGCCATGTCCGTTTCGGTGAAGATGGTTTTGACTCTATCTTCCTTGTTGCCATCGCACTTGCCGCTTACACTCTGCCGTCCTTCATCGGCGGCAACGGCTATTTAAGCACCTATATTGCCGGTATCATTCTCGGCAATCAGCGTATTCCGAAAAAGAAAAATCTCGTTAATTTCTTTGATGCTTTTAACGGAATGATGCAAATGGTCATCTTCTTTTTACTTGGTCTTTTGGTTTTCCCTTCAAATCTTGTTTTATACTTTGTGCCTGCGCTTTTCATCGCACTTTTTCTCACGCTTGTTGCCCGCCCTGTAGCAGTTGCCGTGCTTTTAACCCCTTTCAAAGCACCCGCCAATCAACAGCTTATAATTTCCTGGGCTGGTCTGCGCGGGGCGGCTTCTATAGTATTTGCCATCGTCGCTGTCGTTTCACCGAATTATCACGACGATGCCATTTTTTCCATCGTTTTCTGCGTCGTCTTACTGTCGTTACTGTTTCAGGGAGCATTCCTGCCAATGGCTTCTAAAAAACTCGATATGATTGATGATAATGAAAACGTACTCAAAACATTCAACGACTATTCCGATGAAAACGACATTAAATTCATCCGCCTTGATTTAAAGAACAATCATCCGTGGGTAGGCAAACAAATACGTGAAATAGGCTCCATTCCCGGTGCATTAATTGCCGCCATCTTACGACAGGGAGCTACAATCACGCCGAAAGGCAATACCGCCTTAAAAAACGGAGACTCTTTAATCATATGCGCCAAAAGCTATCAAGATAAAGACGGCATCGAACTGAACGAAATCACTATAAATGACGACAATGCTTTAATCGGCAAGAAACTCAAAGAAGCCGATATCGGCAAAGATTCACTCGTTGTATTAATTCAAAGAAACGGTACTGATATCATTCCAGATGGCAATAGTGAAATAATGTCCGGTGACGTGCTTGTCGTCTATTCGCAAAAAAATCTTTTTCATCTGGCATAAAAAAAGCGTGCTGAAATATAAATCAGCACGCTTTCTTTTTTCTCTAAGACAATCTGGTAAAAATATATTTTGCCAGCACCGCTTCCATTACAAATAAGACAGCCAGCAGATAAAACACAAAAGTTATACCTACACCGTGTGCTATAAATCCTAATACAGCCGGACCTAAGATTACACCAGTATAACCCATGCACGTTATTGCCGTAACGGCTGCATTTATCGGCATATCATTTTGATTTTTCAAAAGAGAATACAGCACAGGCACGATATTGGCAGCACCAAGACCGATAAGAATAAAACCAAGCGGCATCAAATAAAAATTATCGATTAATACCACCAGTAAAAATCCTATACCGGCAATCACCGCTCCAAAGACACAAATTCTCTGCTCTCCGATTACTTGAACGGCTTTATCGCCAATAAAACGTATAATCAGCATCGCTACGGAAAAAATAGCATATCCTATGCCGGCCAGCGATAAATCCAATCCTTTGGCCTCAGTCAGGAAAACACCGCTCCAGTCCATTACAGCACCTTCAGCCAAAAAACTTATACATGCCAAAACACCGAACAGAACAACAATACCGCGCGGAATTGCTACCGGCTTTTCATTGCTTGCCCCTTTATACGCCAGAAAATACGGACTTGATATAAGTGTCAGCATACATATAATAATGCAGTGAATGATTGCTATCGTTACAATTCCCAAGCCTGCTTTTGCTAAAACGCTGAACAGCCCTGCTCCGCAAAAACAGCCTACACTCCACATGGCGTGCATGCTGGACATAATACGCTTCTGCGACAGTTTTTCCACAATTACGGAATTCATATTCATTGTTACGTCAACAGTGCCCATTATCATACCGAACAATAACAATACTGCTACAAATGACCACAGATTATCCAAAAAAGAAATCACAACTAAAATAAGCGCAAATGCTATAATACATACACGAAGTATTTTCTTACAACCCAATTTCTGATTTAAAATTCCGGCTATCGGCATAAATATAAAAGCACTGATACCGATACATAAAAGCAGCATTCCCAAAATATCGTCACCGATTTGCAGACGTTCTTTAACCGCCGGTATCATCGGCGCCCATGTTGCTACCGTAAAACCTGCCAAAAAAAATGAACATCTGGCGGCATACTGCTCTTTTATCCCGGCTTTAAACTGACTTAAATATTTTTCTTCTACGCTCATAAAAAATTCCTTTCTGTTTATTTTAATGATTATTATCATAGTATATTTCAAACGGAAATTCTATCAAAATTTATTTAAAGTTTTATAACAATTGTATTTATCAAACGGAGGTATCTTCATGTACAAAAAACTGCTGAATTCATTTATCATCCTTTTCACTGTCATCAGTATTTTTCTTCCCGCTACAGTTCTTGCCGCCGACAAGCCTATTATCATACTCTATACAAATGATATTCACTGCGGTATTGAAGACAATATCGGCTTTGCCAAAGTTGCCCGATACAAACAGGATTTGACCCAAATAACACCGTATATTGCTTTAGTTGATGCCGGTGATGCCGTCCAAGGCGCACCTATCGGCAAATTATCATCCGGCGAGAGCATAATCAATATCATGAACGCCGTCGGCTATGACTTTGCTATTCCCGGCAATCACGAATTCGATTACGGTATGCCGCGCTTTTTGGAACTTGCCTCTAAGCTGAACTGCGGCTACTACTCAGCTAATATAACCGATTTAACAACAGGCAGAAATTTATTGCCAGCTTATAAGATTATGCAGTTCGGCGATACAAAAATCGCTTTAATCGGTGTAACAACGCCGGAGAGCCTTTCCTCCTCCACACCGGCATTCTTTCAAGATGAATACGGCAAATTCATTTACTCTTTTGCCGAAGACAATACAGGCAAAAAACTTTATGATACAGTACAAAAAACAATTAATACAGTAAAAAACCAAGGCGCAGATTATGTGATACTCGTAGCCCACCTAGGCGAACACGGTATAACACCTCGCTGGAGCAGCATTTCGGTTGCCCGCAATACAACAGGCATTGACGTTATTATTGACGGCCATTCCCATGAAACAATATTAAATACGATTAAAAATAAACAGGGAAAAGACGTCATTATCACGCAGGCCGGTACAAAATTGAACAACCTAGGACATCTGACTATTGACCCTGACGGTAAAATATCTACATTATTGATTGCCGGTTTAACTTTCACAGACCCCAAAATATCTGCCTTAATCAATACTGAAAAACAAAAATTCGAGCCTATTTTAAATCAGTCCATCGGTAAATCCGAAGTAAACCTTACTACAATCGACCCACAAAACGGCAAACGCTTAATCCGCAGTGCTGAAACAAACCTCGGTGATTTTGTGACAGACGCTTATAAAAATGTACTCGATACCGATATCGCCCTGTGCAACGGCGGCGGCATCCGCAATGAAATTCCTGTCGGCACATTCACCTATAACGATATCTTAACCACATTCCCGTTCGGCAATATGTGTGTAATCATCGAAACAACGGGGCAACAAATTTTAGATGCACTGGAAATGGGAGCTAAAGATTATCCGCAAGAAAACGGCGGCTTTTTACAGGTTTCGGGATTAACCTACACGATTGACAGCACCGTTCCTTCCAGCGTCGTAATAGACGAAAAGGGCAATTTTATTAAAACAGCAGGAGCTTATCGCGTCCAAAATGTCCTGATAAATGGCAAACCACTTGATTTAAATAAAAAATACACTGTTGGCGGCACCTCTTATATTCTTAAATTAGGCGGCAACGGTATGACCATGTTCAAGAACTCCCGGCTTATACAAGACGAAATGATGTCGGAAACGGATGTAATCATTGAATATATCCAGAACCATCTGAATGCTGTAATCAATGATACGTATAAAAATCCTTACGGGCAGGGACGAATTATCATAAAATAAATTTCTATTTATCGTGGAGTTATTGTTCATTTTTCTTTTGAAAGGTCAAAAGAAAAATGAACCCAAAAAGAAAAAACCTTTTAATGTTTCGCTACCGCTGCACTGGGCTAGCCTTCGTAGCTCTTTTATAAATCCAGTCGGTAAAACGGTTCGAAACGCTTGGAATTTAGCTCGTGCCTTTCTATATTCGGCATGAACAAAATTTTGAGCTGTTAATTATGCAGTTCGCAAGTCATCTTAAAATTTTATTCCACATTTAGAGTATTTTCACGCTAGCTTCAGCTATT
>USIX01000085.1 GCA_900554895.1 uncultured Megamonas sp.
TGCTAAGATGAGCAATCAGATTGCGATTGCCTCCAATATGATGGGGGTGTGCGAAGCGATTGCTTATGCTAAAAAATGCGGTTTAAATCCGCAGGATTTATTGAATGTAATTTCCACAGGAGCAGCCGGTTCATGGTCGCTTTCCAATTTAGCGCCGCGTATGCTTAAAGGCGATTTTGCACCGGGATTTTTTATTAAGCATTTCATTAAGGATATGAAGATTGCGCTGGAATCGGCCAAGGAAATGAATTTGGATTTGCCGGGCTTAGCTTTGGCGGAAAAATTATATGAAAAGTTAGCGCAAAAAGGCTATGAAAATGACGGAACGCAGGCATTATTAAAATACTATGACGTACAATAAGGCTAAAAGCATTTTAAAGAAGTTTTATGGGTATAATGATTTCCGTCCCGGACAGCAAAAAGTAGTACAAAGTATTTTGAGCGGACAAGATACGGTAGCGATTATGCCGACCGGTGCAGGAAAATCAGTCTGTTTTCAAATTCCGGCACTTTTATTTTCCGGTGTAACGCTTGTTGTATCGCCGCTTATATCGCTGATGAAGGACCAGGTGGACAGTCTGCGCCAGATAGGCATTTCAGCTGTATACATCAACAGTTCCGTAAGCAGAGCGGAACTTATGGAAAATCTGCGGGGGATTGCAGCCGGTTTTTATAAGATAATTTATATTGCACCTGAAAGGCTGACGCCGGAATATCTGCCGGATACATTTAAAAATTTGAATATAAGCATGATTGCCGTTGATGAGGCACACTGTCTGTCGCAATGGGGGCATGATTTTCGCCCGAGTTATAAAAACATACTGACTTTTATGCAGTCGTTGCCGGTAAAACCGCTTATCGGTGCGTTTACGGCAACAGCGACGCCGGAGGTTAAAGAAGATATTATAAAACTTCTGGGGCTTAATAATCCGAATGTTTTTGTAACGGGTTTTGACCGTGAAAATCTGTATTTTTCCGTTTTGCGCGGTGAAAACAAAGATAAGTTTGTTGTGGATTACGTGAAGAAGCATTTGACTGAAGCGGGTATTATTTATGCCGGTACGCGTAAAGATGTGGATGCGCTGCAGGTTCTGTTGGGAGTAAAAGGTATAAAGGCGGAGCGGTATCATGCAGGAATGACGGATGAAGAAAGAAATAAAGCACAGGAAAAGTTTCTTTATGATGATGTTTCTGTGATAGTGGCGACAAATGCTTTCGGTATGGGAATAGATAAACCGAACGTCCGTTACGTAATTCATTATAATATGCCGAAAAATATTGAGGCTTATTATCAGGAAGCCGGCAGAGCCGGCAGGGACGGTTTGCCCGGGGAATGTATTTTATTGTACAGTCCGCAGGACACGCAGCTGCAGAAATTTTTAATAGGCAAATCCGTAGAAAGTGAAATACGTCAGCAGCTGGAATATAAAAGGCTTCAGTCCATGGTGGATTACTGCCATACGCCGCAGTGTCTCAGAGCGTTTATTCTGCATTATTTCGGTGAAACGGATACGAAAAAGACGTGCGATAACTGTTCCAACTGCAAAATGGACGGAGAGCTTGTCGATATTACAATCGATGCGCAGAAAGTTCTGTCCTGTGTATATCGTGTGCATGAGCGGTTCGGCGTAAAAATGGTTGCAGAGATTTTGAAGGGTTCTAAAAATGCTCGTATGAAACAATTTCATTTTGAGCGATTGTCGACGTATGCCTTAATGAAAGAGCGTACAGTGAAACAGATAAGTGATTTGATTTTGCGTCTGGCGGCAATGCAATATGTAAATATTACAGAAAGCCAGTATCCGGTGCTACAGCTTAATGCACTGTCGTGGCAGGTGTTGCGCGGTCAAAAGAAGGTATGGCAGAAAGTCGTAACCGTGAAAAAATCTGAAATTAAAAATGATTTGTTTGAAAAATTGCGTCTGGTACGCAGGGAACTGGCAATAAAGGCCAATTTGCCGCCGTATATGATTTTTTCAGATGCAACGCTAGCACAAATGGCACAGGACAAACCGTCGTCCGTAGAAGAAATGAGCCAGATTAAAGGCGTAGGCGAGTTTAAGCTGAACAAATACGGTGATGATTTTTTAAGGGTAATAAAAAATTTCATGTCTTAGGCATGAATTTTAAATATATATAAGAGAATTAAGGGGGATTTTTTATGATGGATCCGATTTTGAAATTGCAAAACGGCAGTGATGTGCGTGGTGTAGCAGTAGAAGGAGTGGCAGATGAACCGGTTACATTGACGCCGGAATATGCCAATCGCATTGTGCAGGCATTTGTGCAGTGGCTGGCGCAAAAAAGTGGCAAGCCGGCAGGTGAACTGAAAATTGCTGTGGGCCATGATTCAAGAATTTCTGCTCCGATGCTTAAACAGCAGGCATTAATGGCAATTACGGCGCAGGGTGCAACGGCAGTTGACTGCTCCATGGCGACAACCCCGGCTATGTTTATGTCACTCGTTTTTCCGGAAACGCAGTATGACGGTTCGATGATGATTACAGCAAGTCATTTGCCGTTTAACAGAAATGGTATTAAATTTTTTGAACCGGTAAACGGCGGTATGGAAAAAGCCGACCTTACAGATATGCTTAAAATTGCTTGCACTTTGCAGGAAAAAACGGCTGATATTTCTGCTGTGGAAAAATTTGATTTAGTTTCGCTGTATGCAGAAAATCTCTGCCAGAAAATCCGTGAAGGTATAAATAGTGAAGAAAATTATGCTCAGCCCCTTACAGGCAATCATATCGTAGTGGATGCAGGCAACGGTGCAGGCGGATTTTTTGCAGAAAAAGTTTTGGCAAGACTCGGTGCTGATACGACTGGCAGCTTATATTTAGAACCGGACGGACATTTTCCAAACCACATCCCTAATCCGGAAAATAAACAGGCTATGGATGCAATCCGCGGTGCCGTACTGGATAATAAAGCCGATTTAGGCCTGATTTTCGATACGGACGTTGACCGCATGTCAGCTGTGTTCAGCGACGGACGCGAAGTTAACCGCGATGCGCTCATTGCCATGATGGCGGCTATTTTAGCGGAAGATTATCCGGGTTCAACGATTGTTACAGACTCTGTAACTTCTGAAAAATTGACGGCGTTTCTGGAAGGGGAACTGAAGCTGAAGCATCATCGTTTCCAACGCGGCTATAAAAACGTAATCAATGAATGCAAACGATTAAACGAAGCAGGCACGGTTTCGCCGCTTGCCATTGAAACAAGCGGACACGGTGCGCTTAAAGAAAATTATTATCTTGATGACGGAGCATATATGGCTGTAAAACTTTTAATCGCTGCCGCTAAAACGAAAGCACAGGGCAAAACATTAAACAGTCTTATCGAAAAACTTCAACCGCAGTTTGAAACAGCAGAATATCGTCTGAAATTGAAAGGTGAAGATTTTAAAGCGTATGGAGCAAACGTACTCAGCGTGTTTAAACAGAGAGCTGAGGAAAAAGGCTATCATATTGTAGAACCGAATTATGAAGGCGTACGACTCAGTTTTAAAGGTGAAGCAAATGGCTGGGCGCTGCTGCGTCAATCCCTGCATGACCCGAATATGCCGCTTAATGTGGAAGGAGACGGCGAAGGCGACTGCGCTAAAATTACGGTTATGATGAAGGAACTTTTAGGCGGTTTTGACCAGCTGGACATTTCTGTATTGGATAAATAACTGAGAAATAAGCCATTAGTTTTAGCTAATGGCTTATTTTTTTTCTAAAGTAATTGTTTATCAATCCTTTTTAATGATATAATTAAAATAAATAATTAAGGACTAAATCCATAGAGGTGAATTATATGTCAAATGCAGAGGAAAGGTATATAGAATATGATGCAAACGGTTTTACGCTGCGTGAAGCGATTGTTGAGGCCAAACGCTGTTTAAACTGTAAAAAACCTATGTGCCGTACAGGCTGTCCTATCAGCAATAATATTCCGGAATTTATTCATGCACTGGCGCAGGGCGATTTGGGTCAGGCCAGTGTCATTATTGCCGAACGCAGTAATCTTCCGGCTGTATGCGGCCGTGTTTGTCCGCATGAACGGCAATGCGAAGGTTCATGTATTCTCGGCAGAAAAGGTCAGGGAATTAGAATTGGCAAGCTGGAACGTTTTATTGCCGATATGGACGGAGAACTGGAACTGGTATCGCCAAAAGTAGCCAAAGCGCAGCCGGGCAATATTGCCGTAATCGGTTCCGGACCTGCCGGACTTACGGTAGCCGGTGACTTGGCTAAAATGGGCTTTAAAGTTACGGTATTTGATTCTCATCCGGAAGCCGGCGGCGTACTGATGTACGGTATACCGGAATTCCGCCTGCCAAAACAGGTAGTGCGCCGTGAAGTAAAGAAAATAAAAAAATTGGGCGTGGATTTTCGTTTGAATATTATGGCAGGCGTGGACATAACGGTGGACGATATGTTTGCACAGGGTTTTGATGCAATTTTTATCGGTACAGGTAATGCACTGTCAAAATCACTGCCGATTGAAGGCGTTAATCTGCCGGGCGTTGTACAGGCAACATATTTTCTGCAAGTAGTGGAACTGGCCAGTTGCGGTGAAATAGACGAAAGAGAAATTCCGATTAAAGCGGGAGAAGATGTACTTGTCATCGGCGGCGGCAACACGGCTATGGATGCGGCAAGGACGGCTATGCGTCAGGGAGCAAGAAGCGTGACGATTGTAAATCGCCGTCGTGAAGAGGATATGGCTGCTTTGAAATCAGAAATAGAGGCGGCTAAAAATGAAGGAATTACAGTAAGACCGCTTTTGGGACCGGTAGAAATTACAGGTGAAAATAATAAAGTAACAGGTCTTACCTGCTGTGTGCGTAAATATGATGATGAGGCGGATAAAGTAGTTGATACGGAAGAGCAGCTGCATTTGACAGCCAATAAAGTTATCATAGCCATAGGTCAGAAACCGGCCAGCAGAATAGTAGATTCGACGACGGGCATTGATGTGGATAAAAACGGTTATGTAATTACGCGGGAAAAACCGTACGGTATGACAATGCGTCACGGCGTTTTTTCCGGCGGCGACGTAGTAAACGGACCGGCAACGGTTGTCGTTGCAATGAAAGATGCGCAGAAAGTGGCACGCGGCATAGCACAATATGTGGAAGCAAAAAAATTGATGGAAGAATGCGGCATGAATATGGCCGATTAAAAATAAAATATTGTAGAAACGAAATAAAGCGGTGATATTTATATCTGTATGTTTATAAATATTGCCGTTTTTTATTATACAAAATAGAATAAAAGTGATAAAATAATAAACGATTTTTTATATTAAAACTAGGAAAAGGGAAGTGATTTATTATGGCAAGTTTGGTGAAAATTTTGCAGGAGCAAAAGGGATTTTCCGAATCCGAATCGATAATCGCAACATATTTATTAGCAAATTTTCGCAAATTGGCCGGAATGTCTACACGTGAATTGGCAAGAAATGCGTATACGAATTCAGCGGCTATAGTCCGTTTTAGTCAAAAGCTCGGTTTTACCGGTTATACAGAATTTAAAGTTCAGTTTTTGGCGGAAATGATGCAGTATATAAATCATCCTTCAAGCAATGACCTTATGGTATCCACTCATGACAGTATTCATGCTTTGATTGAAAAAGTTACTGCAATAGAAATAAATACGCTTAAGCATACAAGAACCATGTTGGAACCGGAGGCTTTTTTAAAGGCATTACCTCTTTTTTCAAAATCGGAACATATCGATTTTTATGCTATGGACAATAATTTGGATATAGCAAGAATGGCGGCAGCTGGTTTTATTATGGCTAATAAATCTTCAAGTGTTCATTCTTCCATGACCATGCAGTACCTACAGGCAACGGGAGGGGGTAAAAGTCATTTAGGATTTTTTATAAGTAGGACGGGAAACAATAGAATGCTTCTGGATATAGCGCGTCTGTTAAAGATGAAAAACAGTCCGCTTATTCTAATCACGGCTAATGAAAATTCGGAGCTGGCGGCATTGTCCGATGTTACTTTTACGGTTGCCAGTGTGGAAAATATGGAAGAGCTGGGACCGCGTGTATTTTTATTGGGAGCAAAGTATGTTACGGATATTATTTTTGCCATGCTCATGACAAGACTTAATTATAATGAGGCGCGTCAAAAGGAACAGTGGTTGAGCAAAACTTTTCGGTATTAATTTTTTTATTAATATTAGAAATGTTATATAGTATTTTTATATATTTTCAGATTATTTGTATCATTGCTACGAGAAAGAGTTTTTTGCGAACGCATTCTTGTAGCAATGTTTCATAATCATTTACAGCTATTGAAACGGTACTATTCCGGTGATATATTAAAAACAACCTTAAGGAAAGCTCCTTGAAAATGTGCACAATTTCAAGAAAAATAAATTTAAAAGGAGAATTCCAAATGAATAAGCAAAAACTTTTTGACCGTTTCATTGAGATTATGGGTAACTTTGCTCAGATACGTGCTGTAGCGGCCTTGCGTGACGGTTTCATCATGACTACGCCGTTTACGATATGCGGTTCAATTTTCTTATTGATTGCCAATCTGCCGATACCGGGCTACAGTGATTTTATGGCTTCCGTATTTGGCAGTGATTGGACGGCAGCTTTAAATGCTGTTGCAGGCGGGACTTTTAATGTACTGGCATTGATTGTCGTGCTTGCCATCACTTACAAATTTGTAGCCAATGAAGGCTGCGACGCTATTATGGCTGCTATTTTAGCTTTATCTACGTTTTTAATTATAATGCCGCCAACATTAACGACTGTAAATGGAGAAATTGTCGGAGATATTATTCCGAAGGTATGGGCCGGAGCAAACGGTGTTATTACTGCAATTATCGTAGCATTTTTTGTATCACATGTTTTTTGTTATTGTGAAAAAAATCATATCGGCATAAAAATGCCGGGAGCAGTGCCTCAAGGCGTAGCAAGAGCTTTTACCGCACTTGTGCCGGGTATGATTTTCTTCACTGCGGCTGCTGTTTGTTACGGCATCTGCTATTATGTAGGAGCAACTACCGTTCCAGAACTCATCTTTAAAGTTATCCAGACTCCTCTTCAAGGTCTTTCCGATACACTTGCCGGCGGCAGTATTATTGTCGGACTGCAGGGAATTTTGTTCTGGGCAGGTATTCATGGACCGAATGTTGTCGGTGGTGTAGTAGGACCGCTTCTGATTGCCAACTCACTGGATAATCAGCATCTCATCGATATGGGCATGAGCCTTATAAACAATCCTCAAGCTAAGATTATTACCTGCCAAATCAACGATGTATTCGTAAAAAGCGGTGGTTGCGGCTTGACTTTGGGACTTTTGCTTGCAGGTATTTTTACCGTAAAATCGCAGCAGTTGAAATCTTTATTGCGAATGGCTTTTGTGCCAGGGCTTTTCAATATTAATGAACCGCTTATCTTCGGATTGCCGATTGTGTTCAATCCGTATCTGCTGGTACCGTTCGTATTGGTGCCGTTGATTGCCATGTTTGTTACTTATTTTTCGATTGTTTTAGGTTTTATGGCGCCGTTCAGCGCGGTGCAGGTACCGTGGACGACACCGCCTATTATTGCCGGTTTTCTGCTTAACGGCTGGCAGGGAGCTGTAGTTCAAATCATAAATCTTGCAATAGCGACAGTAATATATTTTCCGTTCCTCAGAGCACAGGACAAAGCGTTCTTAAAAGAAGAACAGGAACAGATGGAAATGGAAAATGAAGGCAATGATGAGAAAAAATAAAAAAACTTCAGCTTGAAGCAATTAACTATCGGATAAATGCCAATAAAAATAGTTTATCTATAGATAAAGGAGAAATTATGCTGAACTTATTAAACAAGAAAAAAACAATGGCGCTCCTAATGGGGCTTGCCGTCGGCATGACGAGTACGGCTTTTGCGGCAGAAAATCAGACAGTACAGGCAAATGAACAGGTGAAAGAAGTTTCTGATACAGCTGCTTCTGATGGAAATGAAAAAACAAAAGATACAGCAGACGATAAAAAAGATACTTCCGCGGTGGACAGTTTCAGTGATGTGCCGCAAGGTCATTGGGCATATGAAGCACTTGATTATTTGGCAAAACATAATGTTATTGAAGGATATAAAGACGGAACTTTTCAGGGTAACCGTACCATGACACGCTATGAAATGGCGAGCATTGTTGCAAATGCCATGAAAGCGAATAAAGGTGATATCGGAGACAAAGCTGTATTGAAGGAATTGGAAAATGAATTCCATCAGGATATTGCAAATATGCAGCAGCAGATTAATACCAATAAATCGGATATTGAAAAATTAAAAGAAGAAGCTGAACGGGTAAAAATATATGGTTTCGGCCGAGTTAGCTGGGATAATGATAATATAAAAGGATATGCGGATCAAAATGATAATAATCGTTTCTATCTTGATTTGAAAGGCGAATTCAAAGTAAATGACAATTGGAAATTTGCTTTTGAAAGTGAAACAAATCAGCGTTATGCCAGATATGTTACTTCCAACGGCGATGTAAGATATCATGAAGGTCATGATGATTCTGACGGTGTAATTCAGCGTGTTTGGGCAGAAGGTAATATCGGCAAACTACATGTCGATGTAGGCCGCAGATGGCGCGGACTGGGCTTCCAGAATGTTTTACTGGGCAACGAAACGGACGGTGTAGTTCTTGATTATCCGCTCGATAACAACGGTTTAAAAGCTTTGGCTTTTTATCAGAAACCGACTGATGCAGGTTATGATTGACACATTTACATTTTCAATATAAGACACCTTCTGACAAAAAACAACAAAATCTCTATTACATTTTTATTACATTTTACTGCTGTCCGAACAGCTCCTCTGCATAGGTCACAGAAGCCATGGCATCCCGGCAGTACCGATCCGCCCCCATGGTATCTGCATATTCCTGGGTCAGAACAGCTCCTCCCACCATCACACGGGCCCAGGGGGCTTTCTCTCTCAAAAGCCTTATGGTTTCCTCCATACTGGGAACTGTTGTGGTCATCAGTGCGCTCAGTCCCACCAGGCGGACATGATTTTTTACTGCAGCCTCCACGATCTGTTCCGGCGGTACGTCTTTTCCCAGATCCAATACCTGATAGCTGTAATTTTCCAGCAGCACCTTCACAATATTTTTTCCAATATCGTGAATATCTCCCTTAACCGTTGCCAGAATAATGGAACCCTTGCTTTCCTGCTTCGCTCCGCTTGCCGCCATTTGTTCTTTAATAATGTCAAAGGCAGCTCTGGCAGCTTCCGCACTCATTAACAGCTGCGGCAAAAACAGTGTTCCCCGTTCAAAGCCTTTTCCCACCCGGTCCAGGGCAGGAATCATATGGCTGTTAATAATTTCCAGAGCATCCTTCTCTTTCAAAAGCTCGCCGACCGAAGCCGCGGCCTGTTCCCGCAGCCCCTTTTCAATTCCTGTCTCCAGCGCGGCCGATGAAT
>USIX01000086.1 GCA_900554895.1 uncultured Megamonas sp.
AAAAATTTTTAGATGCGTTTTTAGTTCAACTGTCTGAGCATAGCGAGTTTTGAACATTGCAAATAAAAATTTTTCTTTTTAAAGTGAAAATCTCTAGTGGTGCACGAACCCAAGGCATTTCTTTTTCGGCAACTTTTCTTTGTGCCTTCAAAGAAAAATTGCCCGGCTCAATATAAGAATAAATTTAGAACTAATTCTTTTCATATTATATTGTGCCGAACCGGCACTTTTAAAAATTTTTTCTTAAGGTATATTTGAAGCATTTTCTGCTGGAACGGATATTGCGGAATGTATCAATGCAGATGCCGTACGTATTATGAAAAATCTGGGCTACGGCGATATCAGCCGAGTGCAGAAACCGAAAACATTGAAAGATATACCGCCTGTCGATATTGTGATAACAATGGGCTGCAATGTGCAGTGTCCGTTTGTGCCATGCGAATATCGGGAGGACTGGGGACTGGACGACCCGACAGGCAAAGGCGATGAAGCCTTTTTGCAGGCTGTCCGTGAAATAGAAGCGAAGATGAAAATTTTGACAGAACGAATTAAAAATATGTAGAGAAAAACCGTTAAAGATTTTTCGTTATGAATATCTTTAACGGTTTTTTATTATTGCAGTTCATTTTTTATTTTGGCGATAATATCGGCATATTCAGCTTCTGATAAATATTTTTTGTCCGGGTTCATGAGGAAAATACCGCCCCACTCAAACCCGTCTTTATATTTCGGAACAAGATGAAAGTGCATATGTCCTGCCGTATCGCCGTATGCGCCGTAATTGATTTTGTCAGGCTTGAACAGTTTGTGAATAGCCGAAGCGACTTTAGCCATATCGTCAAAAAATGCCGCTCTTTCTTCGCTTGTAAGTTCCATCATTTCACTTACGTGTTTTTTCGGTGCGACGATAACGCGGCCGAGATGACTTTGTTCCTTAAACAGATATACTTTGGCATTATCAAGTTCGCAGATTTTAATGCCGAACGGTTCGAGAAGTTTTCCTTCCATGCAGTAAGCGCAATTATTCATTTTTACCATATCCTTTTATTTTTTGATTTTTTTCAATTCTACATCAAATGTCTTTCACTTTCAATAAAGGATATTGCTGTCTTTATTTTATTTATAAATACTTTACAACAGCACTTTTTGAGAAAAAATACGGCAAACTATAAAAAATTGCACCTTGAAAAATAAAATCAAGGTGCAATTTCTTATTCATGCAGTTAAGCACGCAAATCAGCGTTAAAATCTTTTTGCAGTTTTGCTATGATTTTTTCGATGGCAGTATTTACTTCCGCGTCAGTCAGCGTTTTGTCGTTGGACTGGAATGTGAGGGCGAAGGCAAGGCTCTTTTTGCCCGCTTCAACCTGTTTGCCGGTATAAACATCGAATAAGGTTATTTGAACAAGATTTTGACCGGCAGCTTTCGTCATAGCTTTTTCTATATCGGCGGAATTGATATCTAAAGCAACGAGCATAGCAAGGTCGCGGTTTATCGCCGGATATTTCGGCAGAGCTTTGTATTTAAAATCTTTTGCCATGTATTTCATGACCGTTTTAGCGTCAAGTTCAAAAATATAAACCGGTTTTGTAATACCATAAGCGGCAAGAACCGCCGGATGAACTTCACCGATTGTTGCAAGCACATCGCGACCTTTTTTGAACAGTGCCGTTTTGCCCGGATGCATAGCATAATGAGTACCTGCTTCAACCGTGTAGCGGGTAATACGCAGGTCAGCGAATAATTCTTCGATAATTCCTTTTGCATCGTAGAAATCTACCATATCATTTGACTGATTCCAAATATGAGTGTGGCGGCGACCCGTGATGGCACCGGCGATTTTGACCGTTTCGTTCGGCAGCTCCGTTACAGGCAGAGCTTTCGGGAAAAATACAGTACCTACTTCAAAGAGAGCAACATCATCGTTTTTGCGGGCAAGGTTACGGGACAGATTATCAAATACACTGCTCAAAAGAGTGGTACGGATGAGCGGATATTCGTCAGAGAGCGGGTTCATAATAGGAATAGCCTGACGAAGTGCATCATCTTGCGGAATGTTTAATTTGTCGAAAGTAGCTTCATTCGTTAAAGCGAAGGAAATTGTTTCACAAAGTCCCTGAGCGGATAAAGAGGCCTTTACCTTGTCGATGAAAGTCTGCTTATCGGACTGGCTGCCCTGCATGGAAGCACCTTCCGGCAGAGTGGACTTAATTTTATCATAACCGTACAGGCGGGCGATTTCTTCGGAAATATCGGCCATACGGCTTACATCATTGCGCCAGGACGGAACTTTTACAGTTATTTCTCCGTTTTCGTCCTTCGTTACCTCAAAACCGACGCTCGTAATAATAGAAAGCATGGTTTCTTTGGCGATTTCCGTGCCGAGATGTCCGTTAATCTGTTCCGGCGTGAACGTGATATATACCGGCTGTTTAGGGTTCGGATAAACATCGACGATACCGCGGCAGACGGTGCATGCTCCCATTTCCTGTAAAAGCTGAGCCGCTCTGTCTAAGGCTTTAATTGTCGTTTCGCTGTCAATGCCGCGTTCAAATCTGCCGGATGCTTCGGAAGATAAACCGCAGGCACGGGCAGTACGGCGGATGCACGGACCGTAGAAATCAGCTGACTCTAAAACAACGGTTGTAGTCTTATCAGTGATTTCCGTTTCAAAACCGCCCATAATACCTGCAAGACCGGCTGCTTTTTCCGTATCGGCAATGACGAGCATTTCGCCTTTTGCTTTGCGGGAAGTATCATCGAGCGTATGCAGTTCTTCACCTTCTACGGCACGGCGGGCGATTAACTTCTGACCTGCAATCTGGTCATAGTCGTACGCATGCATAGGATGACCCAGTTCAATCATGACAAAGTTCGTAACGTCGACAACGTTGTTGATTGAACGGATGCCTGCACCTTCAAGACGCTGCTGCATCCATTCCGGCGAAGGACCGATTTTTACGTTTTTAAGCATACGAGTGGAAAAACGGGAACATAAATCAGGGTCAGCGATTTCTACAGCGAAGATATCACTTAAATTTGTATCATCATCTTCATTCAATTTGATTTCCGGAAAATGCGGTTTATTACCCGTAATAGCAGCGATTTCACGCACAAGACCCATCACGCTGAAACAGTCGGCACGATTTGCCGTAAGTTCAAATTCCAAAACGACATCGTTTAATCCGAGTACGTCTTTTGCCGGAATACCGACAGGCGTATCAGCAGGCAGAATAAAAATACCTGTTTTCTGTTCTTCCGGCAGCTTTTCCAAATCGAGTTTTAATTCCTGCGCGGAGCAGAGCATACCGTTGGAAATGACACCGCGCAGTTTGCCTTTGGAAATTTTCATACCGTTCGGCAGATGAGCACCGACCATAGCAACAGGAACTACCTGTCCTTCAGCTACATTCTGCGCACCGGTAACAATGATGATATTTTCTTTCTGACCGACGTTCATGGTGCAGATTTGCAGATGGTCGGAGTTCTGATGCGGTTCGAGTTTTTCAATACGGCCTGTTACAACTTTTTCCAGACCTTCACCCGGGTCGATAATATTTTCAACCGGTATTCCCGCCATAGTCAGTTTATCAGCGAGCTGCTCCGGAGTTTCTGTAAAATCTATATAATCTTTAAGCCATTTAATTGAAACTTGCATTAAGAAATTGCCTCCTTGAATTAAAATTGACGTAAGAAACGAACGTCATTATCGTAGAATAAGCGTAAGTCATCAATGCCGTAAGCGAGCATGGCAATACGTTCCACACCCATGCCGAATGCAAAGCCGCTGACTTTAGTCGGGTCATAGCCGCTCATTTCCAGTACATGCGGATGAACCATGCCTGCGCCTAAGATTTCCAGCCAGCCTGTACCTTTGCATACGCGGCATCCTTTACCCTTGCACATCACACAGGAAATATCCACTTCGGCGCTCGGTTCCGTAAACGGGAAGAAACTCGGACGGAAACGCACCTTCACATCTTCGCCGAATATCTGTTGCAGAAAGGTAACGAGCGTGCCTTTAAGGTCGGCAAAGCTGATATTCTTATCGATGCAGAGACCTTCAACCTGCGTGAACATCGGAGAATGAGTTGCATCATAATCGTCGCGACGGTAAACGTGTCCCGGTGCTATGATGCGGATAGGACTGTTCGGTTCATGCGACTGCATGGTACGAGCCTGTACAGGAGAAGTCTGGCTTCTGAGCAGAATATCTTCTGTAATGTAAAAAGAGTCCTGCATATCGCGCGCCGGATGGTCTTTTGGCAGATTTAACGCTTCAAAGTTAAAATAATCGGATTCAATCTGCGGACCTTCGGCAATGGAATATCCCATACTGGTAAAGATATTTTTGATATTGTTTAAAGTAACTGTAAGCGGATGAAGATGACCGAGGCTCTGGCGGCGACCCGGCAGAGTAACATCAATTTTTTCCGTTGCCAGACGGTTTTCAAGTTCAGCCTGTTTTAATTCAGCCTGTTTTGCGCTAATTGCTTCTTCCAGCTTTTGACGCGCCGCATTCACCATTTGACCTACACGCGGACGTTCTTCCGGGCTTAATTTGCCCATACCGCGCAAAATACTGGTAAGAGAGCCTTTTTTACCAAGATATTTTACACGCACATCATTCAGTGCATTAAGGTCTGAAGCACTGGATATTGAAGCCAGTGCTTCCTGCTGTAAACTATTGAGTTCCTGTTCCATTAAATTCACTCCTAAATAAATTTGAACAAAAATAAAAGCCTCCGCCCCGGCAAGGGGCGAAAGCTGTGTTTCGCGGTACCACCCTAATTGATACTCAAATGCGTTAACGCCGCCGACGCTGTAACTACTCTGTTTCACTACAGAAGCTCCAAAGTGAACTTCAATTAATTTTTCTGTTATTGCTCTCAGCCAAGGCAATATTTTCTGTAAAAGAAAAAATAATCTACTCTCTTTTTCATCGCTTTGTTATATTACAATTTTACAAAAAAGTATAGCATAAATACTGTGCAAAGACAAGATTTTCTCAAAAGGCTCTTTTATGACATGGAAAATTTTTCTTTTAATTTATTCAAAAACAATTCGGCTGCCGGCGAAAAAATCTGGTATTTTTTCCAGACAATATCAAGACCGGATTCTATTTTCGGCGACAGCGGACGAAAGCACAGCGGGCTGCTGTCTGAAGTGTCCGCCAGCTTGTCAAGCGTTACGACATAACCAATTCCCTGTTTTGCCATTACAGCAGCATTATAGACAAGATTGAATGTTGTAACTATATGGAGATTTTTCCACTCATCACCGAACCATTTAGCAAGTTCATTTGTTTCCATACGGCTTTGCAGAACCTGACGGGAAAAGATTAATGGCAGATTTGCCAAATCATGCACATTAATTTCACTTTTCTGCGCCAACGGACTGTCTTTAAGCATAATAACTCCCCAGCTGTCTTTTGCCGGAATATGAAGATAATCGTATTTTGTAATATCCGTCGGCTGAATTAAAAGACCGAAATCAAGCAATCCTTTATCAAGCCGTTCCGTTACATCTTCTGCATTGCCGCTATAAAGATGATAGTGAATATCAGGATAATCATTTTGCAGTTCATGGCAAACGGAAGCAACATAATTCATGGCTTCCGTTTCTCCCCCGCCAATATAGATATCACCACTTAAATTGCCTTTCATAGAAAAAAACTCCTGCTGCGTTTTATCTACTAAAGAAATTATCTCTTCCGCACGTTTGCGCAGTAACATCCCCTCAGCCGTCAGACTTATGCGATGACTGCCGCGGACAAAGAGTTTCTGTCCTAGTTTATCCTCCAAATCCTTAATTTGGCGCGAAAGTGTCGGCTGTGTTATATGCAGGGAATTTGCCGCACCGGTAATGGATTCTTCCCGAGCAATGGCAAGAAAATAACGAAGTACGCGAATTTCCATAATAATACACTCCTTTTATTCAAGGGCTCGTTTTTCTTGAACTTCCAAAAAATAATAACAGGATAATAAATATTTTTCTTTTAGCATAATTTTATAAAATATACCTGTCAAGCATGGTATTGCATAAAAACAAAGTATTTGTTATTTGGATTTTGGCATAATAAACTTTTAATATGAATACGATTAAATGCGATTTATCATTTACATAAATATATAATGGTGGTGCAGTCAATATGGACAAGAAACAATTATTATTGCGTAACTTAAAAGACGCCGGTTGCAGTCAAAAATTGATTGAAAGATTTTTAGAACTTGAGCAGATGGGCAGAAAACAAGAACAGCTTCATTTACTGTTTATGTACAGAGCCGATTTACTGGAACAATTACATGCCAGCCAGAGCAGACTGGACTGTCTTGATTACCTTGTTTATGAAATAAAGAATATGAATAAAAATCAGAGGTGATTTTATGAAATTTATAACTTTGAATAATGGTGTAAAAATGCCGATTTTAGGACTTGGAACATGGGATTTGCGCGGCAGGCAGTGCGAAGAAATCGTAACCAGTGCCATTGATGAAGGATATCGGCTGATAGATACGGCACAAATGTATCAAAATGAAGAAGCCGTAGGGAATGCTATAAAAAAGAGCGGCGCAGCACGTGAAGAGCTGTTCATCACGACAAAATTATATTCACCGAGCCGCAGCTACAAACTGGCACAAAAAGGCATAGATGTATCACTGCGCAATCTCGGTCTGGATTATATTGACTTAATGCTCGTTCATGAACCTTACAGCGAAGCGGCTGAAATGTATCGCGCATTAGAAGAGGCTTACAGAGCGGGAAAACTTCGGGCAATCGGCGTATCCAATTTTAAGGAAAATTTTTATAAAAACTTTATTTCTTCGTGCGAAATTATTCCGGCGGTAAATCAGGTAGAAGCTCATGTATATTTTGCACAGAAAAATCTGCAAAAAATGCTGTCCGAATACGGTACGCAGATGGAGGCATGGGCGCCGTTCACGGAAGGCAGAAAAAATATTTTTGCCGAACCGTTACTGCTAAAAATAGGAAAGAGCCATAATAAAACTTCAGCACAGATTGCACTGAAATATCTGGTGCAGAAAAATATCATGGTAATTCCCAAATCGTCCAAAATTGAAAGACTGCGGAAAAATATCAATATCTTTGATTTCACACTGTCCGACGAAGAAATGCAAAAAATAGGAACGCTTGATAAAGGAAAATCTCTGTTTAACTGGTACTGATTAAGCATAATTTATTATTAGCGGTTACTATAAAGTAACTAAGTAACAAAATAGTGCCTTCTATTATATCAGGAAAAATCTGTTATAATATAGTTAACTACTTGTCATATAAACGAGTGCAAAAATTTTTTAAAGTGGTGAACGTATTATGGAAAAAAATGTATTGGATTATGTAGTAGAAAAAACACATGAACTCATGAATGCTCCGTCTTGCAGCAGCGAAGCAAAAGCTGCCGCACAAGCATGGCTTGATGCTATTGGCACGGATAATGAAAAACAGCAGACAGAAAAATACATTGCTGAACTGGAAGCGGATATTATGCCGATTGACGGCTTAATCGCTTTTGCCAAATCGGAAATGGGCGCAAAAATTTTCGGTGAAAAAGCAAAAGACGTTGCTGCTCATGCCGAAGCCATCAAAGCTGACGGCGCAAAATTCTGTGACTGCCCGGCATGTCAGGCTGTTGCTGCTATTTTGGCGAAAAAGGATGAAATAACAAAATAAATGTGAAAAAAGCTGATTGACTGCTAATATTTAGTAATCAATCAGCTTTTTCTTATTTAAAATCGTTTACCGGCATATCTTTGCGGTAGAATTTCTTATCGTATTCACCGATTTCGCGTATTACACGACACGGTGAACCGTAGGCAAGAACGTTTGCCGGTATATCCTTCGTTACAAGTGAGCCTGCGCCGATTACACTGTTATCACCGATAGTAACACCCGGCATAATCATTGCACCCGCACCAATCCATACACGGTTGCCGATATGAATAGGCAGAGAAAACTGCGTTCCGCCGAGACGGTATTCATGATAGAGCGGATGACCCGTTACACATAAAAGAACGTTCGGTCCAATCATTACGTCATCGCCGATATGGACTTCATAGTCATCAACAACCTGAAAGTTAAAGTTAGCATAAAAGTTTTTACCAATGAAGGTATTGCAGCCGTAAGCAAAATGAGCCGGCGGTTCGAGATAAATGCCGTCGCCTGCTGCCCCTAGAAGTTCTTTAAGAATTTTTGTCCTTTTTTCCATTTCACTCGGACGCGTGAGGTTAAAATCATACATCATTTCCTTGGCACGAACACGCTGAGCATCAATGATTTTTTCATATTCCTGGTCAACAGGGTCCTTATGTCCGTATTCACGGTACAATAGCCCGTTTTTCATTTGTTCTTCTAATCGCATAAAATCATCTCTTTCTTTATATCATTTATTTTTTAATGTTTTTTCAATGGATTTAATTTTGCCTGCGATATCATCAGCACCGACAATTTCCGATACGATAGCAAACGTTTTAGCACCATGTGCTGCTACATCACGGATATTATGTTCTTTGATACCGCCGATAGCCACGAACGGATGTTTTGAATTTTGTGCTGCATATTCCACATAGGAAAAACCGACCGGAACGGCATCTTTTTTCGTCTGCGTAGCATAAACCGGACCTACACCGATATAATCGATGATATCACCCAACGCATTGGCTTGTTGCAGCTGGTTCTCATCGTGTGTGGAAAGACCGAGTATTTTATCTTCACCGATTAACCGGCGCACTACCTGCGGCGGTAAATCCGTCTGACCGATATGCACTCCGTCGGCACCGACTGCCATGGCAAGGTCGACAAAATCATCAATAATAAATACCGCTCCTGCTCTTTTTGTCATTTCCACGAGTTTCAAACATTCGTGATAACGGTCAAGTGCCGGTTTTTCCTTTTCACGGTATTGAATAAATTTGATACCCGCTTCCAGCATTTTGCCCACGACTTCGATATTATCGCGGCCGTTGGACATAGCTTCGGCAGTAATCGTATAGATAGGATTGTTTATAAAATGCTCCATTCCTGTTCTCATTTATTTTACCTCTTTTTATTATTGTTTAAATTTCTATTTATCATTCATTTTTCTTTTAAAAGGTCAAAAGAAAAACGAACCAAAAAGAAAAAACCTTTTAACGTTTCGCTTACGCTGCACTGGGCAAGCCTTCGAGGCTCTTTTATGATTATAGACGATACAACGGCTCAAAACGCTTAGAATTTGGCTCGTGCCTTTCTATATTCGGCATGAACAAAATTTTGAGCTGTTAATTGTGCAGTTCGCAAGTCATCTTAGAATTTTATTCCACATTTAGAGTATTTTCACGCTAGCTTCAGCTATTAAAAAGAAAAATTTTTAGATGCGTTTTTAGTTCAACTGTCTGAGCATAGCGAGTTTTGAAC
>USIX01000087.1 GCA_900554895.1 uncultured Megamonas sp.
TGTTGACGATATTTTTCTTCAATGAACTTTAAAACTTCCATTTCCGCCGTCTTTTCCTGTGCCTGCATGGTTGTTTCAATGTTGTTAAATGCCTGAATTGTATTCATTAGGATAAGTTTTCTATCCATATAACTGTTTAAATCATCTCTGGCATAATCAAGCGTAGTAGAATATATCTTGTTTAAATAATTGTATTTGTCGGAAAGAGATATATTCTTTTGCTCATATGGATTTGCGGCAATAATTGTTGAAGCGTTATAAAGCATATTATTGATATCATCGAGATTTATATCTTCAGCATAATGCGGCCGTTGATTTAAATCATTTATTAGCGGCGATATCTTTTCATTGAAATTATCGCTGGAGTGTCTTAAATCATCCGTCTGCGTAGTTAAAACAAGCGTATTTTGTAATAAATCTATATATGTTTTTATAGTAGAGATAATATCTTTTTTGCTGTTTGTTACATCATGCACCTGATAACCTTGCCGCGCTAAATCCGTAAGAGCAAAAGGACTCGGCTCTGAATCCGGCACGGATACCGATGTCGGTGAATAGTAATTCGGCGGGTCATAAGGCTCTGTTATACCTGGAATACCGGCAAAAGCTACCGGCACGATAAATACTAGCGAAGCTGCACTTATCGTTATCAGTTTAAAGATTTTCGTCATTTTCTTCATATAATTATTCCTCTCTTTCTATCTAAACCTGAAACCTGCTGTACCGAAAAGATTTTTAATATAGGTGGAAACTCTATTACCAAGAAAGCACATGACAGCAACGTAAAGAAACATTTGAAATGCCTTTACAAGGTCAAATGTCGGAGCAGGAGCTACAAGTCCTGCGCGGCGAAATACGTCATCGGCATAACTGTCGCCGCTGCCGACATTGCCGCCTCCGCCGTGCCAAGCTTCAGCAACGGCTCGCCAGGAGCCGTATTCCTGGTAATATTGAAGCATTTTAAATCTGGCGACGGCATCCTGCCTGTCGGGAGACCATGCCGGCTGCATTTTTCCGTGTGGCGTCCAGTCGTAATCTGCGGCAAGTCCGGCTTCCTCCACCCAGGCGTTCCAGTTGGTAAAGCTTATCTGATACGCTCCGTAACCGTAGCCATCATAAGAATAGACAAAATAATCATTTGTTGACTCTTTGTCTTTTATGGCAGACATAAAGACGGTAATTGCCTCCGGTCCTGCCGTTTCTAAATTTACAGCTCCTCTATCTGAAGTTGTCATCATATCGCCGAAATTGGCAGCTGTAAGCTGAGTTGCAACGAGGCTGGCAAAAAAGATATACCAGACTATATTAAAACCCAGTGCAAACAGAGCATTTATACCGTTTCCGACAAACGGCAAGTGTTTTGTCTGCCGCAAAATGCCGAATACTACATCAAAAATGGAAAATATGGAGATGATATAAAACTCTACAAACGCTTTGGCAATCATGAAACCGATAAGGAAAAATAGTATGACAATTATAATTCCCAAAACAAATACCAAAACTATGCTCACGAGGTTATCTACTATGCCGACTGTTGTGTTGAACGTTGATATATAACTAAAAAACGGCGCCGTAAGCTGCATACCTTTTTGGATAATCATGGTAGGGTCAGTTACATTTTCTCCGGCAGTTGCTACATCAACATCAACTATTTTGCTGCCTACAGTAACGAAAAAATCTTTCAATGTATTTATAACTACGCTGCCCCAGTTTTGTATGAGATAATAATAAAAGGTATAGGACAGAAGACGCGATATAAAGAGCTTTAAAATTGCTTCACCGTTATAACGTGAAGATATACTTGCAATACAAAAAGTAAGCGAAAGGTCTATAAGCACAACAACCGTAAACAGATTTAATACATAATCTTGAATGTTTTTTATGCCTTCCGTCGCCTGAGTAGCAAGTTTATCTATTATTTCTTTTAAAGGAATAGCTACATCGCACATAGCTGCCCAATCAAAATTGAAAAAGTGAGCGTCGCTTCCAAAAGAGCTGTCGATAAATGAACCGTCTGTCGGTATAGTGCCGTTTAAAAGCGGTATAGGGTCTGTAACAACTGCTCCATTTACGTGAAAATCTATGTCGTTTAAATGAACTTCCAGGTGAAGATGTCCGCCGGTACTGTCACCGACAGGTGATATGACGCCGATTACATCACCCTGATTTACCTGCTGTCCTTCGTGAAGTCCTTGTATAAGCCCTATATCTCCGTATAAAGTCCCCATATTAAGCTGCGGATGCCACAAAACGGCAGCATATCCAAATCCGTCAGCCGGACCGTAAAATCTTATTATGCCGTCGGCTGCTGCCTGAACAGGCGTCCCGTAATCATAGCCGATATCCACACCGGCATGAAATCTTCGGTTTCCGGTAATGGGATGAATTCTGTCTCCGTAAGGCGAGGTTATAACTCCGTCCGGTGCAGGATAAATAAAAGGAGCTTGCGCCGATACCTTTACAGGAAGTAAAATAAATAATAAAAAAATATATACTAAGACTTTTTCCTTCATATAAGTCTCCTTATTTCCTTGATAATTCCATACTAGCACGAAACATACATGCGAAAGTCTCGACTTTAAATAACTTGAAAAAAACTCTGTAAGCCTTGATTTACAAGGATTTTTTATATTCAAAATCTTAATGTGTCCGATAAAAACAGCCGAAAATTTGTCAAAGATTTTAAAATATGTCCGATTCGGACACAAAATCTATTCTTTATGTGTATGGAAAAATCTAAATACCTGATAATTCCATGCTACCATGAAAATCGTTTTTCAAAGTCTCGATTTTTGTGCAAAATAAAAAAAGCCTGTAACCCTTTATTTATAAGGATTACAGACCTTTAAACTTACTTTTTTGTCCGATGAAAACGGGGAACTTTTTGTCAGTAAATGGAAAGATGTCCGAATCGGACATCTTTGTGAAGTAGTAAAACGTATAGATATTGTGTTAAACAATAAAGTGTGTTAAGATATTAAAAAATTAGTACACGAGGTGTTATTATGAATAAAAGTGAATTAATTGCGTCTGTAGCTGAAGCCAGCGGTTTAGCTAAAAAAGATGCTGAAAAAGCTGTCAATGCTGTTTGTGCAAACATAGTAAATGCACTTGCCTCTGATGACAATGTTCAGATTATTGGTTTTGGCACGTTTGAAGTGAAACAACGCGAAGCTCGTCAGGGACGCAATCCGCAAACAGGTGAAACAATTAATATTCCTGCTTGCAAGGCAGTTACCTTTAAAGCCGGCAAACCTTTAAAAGAAGCTGTAAATCAATAAAAAATATACGCCGCAATGAGATTATCTTGTTGCGGTTTTTTTATGTCCGATTCGGACATTTTTTAGACTTTTGATACAAAATATATGTAAAAGGAAATGATATAAAAAATTTTTGCTTTTCTTTTACGCATTATAACGACTCCATAAAAAACTGCAAGGGTAAATGTACAGCTAAAGCTGCCCTTGCATTTTTTTATTCCATCGTTATCAATGACGTGCGAAAAGCAACAAAAAAGTAGGCGCATTTGAAAGAGAGATGTTATTTATGGGGCTTGATATGTTTGCTTATAAAGTACCGAAAAAAGATGTTAGAGGTAAATTTAATTTTAAGCGAAGTAAAGAAGTGGTTCAGATTGATTATTGGCGAAAACGTCATGATTTACATCGGTGGTTTGAAAAACTGTATAGAACTAAAGGAGGTAAAGATTTATTTAATTATATTCCATTAAAATTGAATTATAGAGATTTAAACCAGTTAGAAAAAGATATCCGAAATAAAAATCTGCCTAAACCTATATTTGAAAAAAGAGATATCGACGATAAATTAGACCTTGAATTTATTGAAAAAGCAAGACAGGCAATTAATGATGGTTATGCGGTCTATTATAATTCATGGTGGTAAAAAATTTCTGTCTAAAAGGAGATGTTATTTATGGGGCTCGATATGTTTGCTTACAAAGTACCGAAAAAAGATGTTAGAGGTGATTTCAAATTCAAAAGGAGTAAAAATGTTATTGAAATCGACTATTGGAGAAAACATCACGATTTGCACGGCTGGTTTGAAAATCTCTATTTATCTAAAGGTGGTAATGAAACATTTAACTGTATTCCATTAAAACTGGAGTTGGAAGATTTAGACCAATTAGAATATGACATAAAAAATAGAAATCTACCACATACTACAGGTTTTTTCTTTGGAGATAATCCTCCTAATGATGAAAGTGATAAATATGACCTTGAATTTATCGAAAAAGCACGCCAAGCAATAAACGACGGTTATGCGGTTTATTATGACTCGTGGTGGTGAAAACAGGGCTGAAATTTTCAGCCCTATAAAAGGAGCGAAAATAAGATGAAATATACAATAACAATAGAAGAAACTGTTTCAGATACATTTGAAGTTGAGGCAAACAGCATAAAAGAAGCGACTGAAAAAGCCATACAAAATTATAATGAAGCAATATTCGTTTTAGAGCCGGGAAATGTAACGGCAACCCATATGCAGGCGGTAAGCGAAGATGAAAAAGAAGACAGCGACTGGTTTGAATTCTGACTTCTAAAGGATACATTGGGCTTAGAATATAATCTAAGCCCAATGTGTGATATAATATAGGCAAGGAGAGGATTATATGCAACTTAACAGATTGAACGATGTTTTCTTTAAAAGTTTATTAGGCGATATTAATCGCAAAAACCTAACACTTAACTTTTTGAATGATATTTTAAATAAAGACGAAGAACATTACTTTACAGATATAAATTTTTTGGATAAACAAAGTCTGCCAGACAATGAAGAAGGCAAAGCACCTGAACTTGATATTGTTGCAAAACTCAATGACGGTTCGCTTGTGAATATTGAAGTACAAATTGCTAAACAGGAAGATTATTCCAAACGTGCTCTCTTTTATTGGTCGAGACTATATGCTTATCAGTTACCAAAAGGTCATCATTATAGTGAACTTAAACAGACAATTTCTATAAATCTGTTGAATTTCAATCATTTTTCACATGACAGATACCACAGTTCGCATCATATAAGAGATGATGTTGATCAATCTATTTTAACTAACGATTTAGAAATGCACTTTATAGAATTGAAAAAATTCAAATTCAGCGATATTAAGAAATTAAAACGAGCTGATACATGGATAGCATATTTTTCATCAGAATGTACAGATGAAGAAAGGAAGGTTATCGCCATGACAAATCCTGCTATAAAAGAAGCACTTAATTATGAAATGCTGTTTTCTCAAGATGAAGTAAAGCGCCGTGAATATGAGTTACAAGAAAAAGCTATACGAGATTATAACGCCACTATGCTTTATAATAGAAAAGAAGGTAAACAAGAGGGTAAACAGGAAGAAAAATATGAAAATGCCGTTAGAGGATTGAAAAACAATATTAGTTTGGATGCTATTTCCACTATTACTGGTCTAACTATAGAACAACTGAAAGAAATTCAAAAAACATTGTTATAAAACTAAATTAATAATTATGTCCGAATCGGACATAAAAAAGCACCTGCCATATAGCAAGTGCTTTTGTTATTATTTTGCCTCATAGTTTCGTAATGCTATTTCCAGTTTTATTCAATCACAACATCTATTCTTAATGCTAATATTAAAATACGATTTATAACGTAATGAATAAATTTTCTTTGCTTTTTTAGTGATTTTTTCATAATCATCATTAAAGATGCGTAGTTGTTCTAACATCAAATATCTATAACTAACTTGTTTTATTTTAGACAAATCTACCATAGTAAACAAGCGGTCATTAACAGGTATCATGTTATTAAAATTTATAACACCAAGTTCGCCATTTTTTATCTTATAAATATCAATATTTTCTTTCAATCGTTTATGTTTTTCTTTTGGAGAACTTAATGGAGCAAAATATTTTATATCATTTATTTCTAAAACAATACCTACAAATTTTCTTTTATTAGCTTGTTTATGTTCCAAACTAACTTTATTATCAATAGCATGCAAATAGTTTAAATAATCCTGATTTATCTCGTATAACCGTAACTTATTCATAGATACTCCTATAAAAAAAGATAGAAGTAATAAAACTTCTATCTTTTTTACTTCGCTCTTATACTGGTACGATATCCAGACTTTTCTTGCTTCGCTTTTATACTGATGCGATATTCAGACCTTTTCAATTCGCTTTTATACTGGTGCGATATCCAGAACTTTTCTATATCGTCATGAAACAGGATTAACACAAGTGTTATTTGCACAGTATTTAGGTGTATCACCCAAAACTGTAGAAGCATGGGAAGCCGGTAAAAACAAACCTTCTGGTTCATCTAGTAGATTACTTGAATTGTTAGATGAAAAGAAAATATCTATATAATATATTCATGACAAAAAAGAGCTGATACTTGGATAGCATACTTTTCATTAAAATGTACAGATGAAGAAAGGAAGGTTATTACTATAACAAATCCTGCTATTATCAAAATGAAATAATTGTTTTAAGGAGATTGACTCATGGCAAATAGATATTTACCGCCTAAAGTAATAAAAGAACTCTACGCGAAGTCAGGAAATATATGTGCATTTCCAGGATGTTCCTGCAAATTATTTTTTAATGATGCAAATCTTAGTGAAATATGTCATATTCAAGGACTAAATCCTGATAGCGCAAGATATAATTCAAATCTATCAAGTACTGAAGTTAATTGTATTGAGAATCTAATTTTATTGTGTCCTACACATCATAGCTTAGTGGATCAGCAACCATTAGAATATACAGTAGAACGCTTAAAAGAAATGAAGAATACACATGAAGAATGGGTTGTACAACAGCTACATAACTACAATAATAGTTGGGAATCTTTTAGTATAGAATTGCAAAAAATTTTCCAAGAATGCCAGTTTGATATAATTTTTTTAGAGCAAAATTTTTGTGCACCTTTCCCGGATATTTTTTTTGATTATGTTGAAATTGGGTATACTAAAATCCGTAATTTACTTAATAGTGAATGCGTATTAAGTATCCCTTCTTATATTAGAGAAGATTTATATTCATTTACAGAACTAATGGACTATACCCTTACAGGAGTAGCATTTGGATGCTTTTCAAATCAATCCGGTTATGCAATACCGCATTATGTTGACGAAGAAGCTATAGAAGCTATCCGTGAAAACATGAAGCAAATCCAGGAAATTTATGTAAAATATCGTTTCAAATTTTCCTTATCATGTCCAGAGCGGACATAGTCAAAGCCACCAACTTAGCAGGCGGTTTTGACTATATTCACAATAAAAAAGCACTTGCTATAAAACAAGTGCTTTTTTACTATTTGATAGATTATATAATTAAATGCAACACCTAGAAAAATAAAAAGGCTACTGTGTCATAGTAGTCCTAAATGTAAATTGTGTTCGATTCGTACACAAAAAGCACTTGCCATATAGCAGGTGCTTTTATTTTTATTTACGTTTCCTTAAGTAGTCATCCCAACACCATTCTTCAATGAATTTAAAATATTCTTATGCGGGAGACAAATTTTTTTCAGTAATAACTGGTTTATAATGTTTACAGAATTCAGTATGTCGCATATCTTCTCCAAGATTAGGCATCTTCATAAAAATGTTTCTAAAACATATTTGGGGCTTAGTTATGAACATTATTGGATGAAAGAGTATATAAAAAGGAGTGACTACTACAAATACAGCTATATCAAGTATAAGACGAAATATACCACCGATTACAGCAAGAGCCATACAAAAAGCGATTATACTTACAATTCCTAAACCGACATATTTTAGAATTTCTAATGTATCCATAATATCACATCCTTTCTAATATTTTATAATTTAATTATACTACTTTAACATTTTATCTTCAATCATTATTATCATCATCGTTATTATTATGCTACCATGCCGACTTTTATGGCGATATTGAATACGCCGCCGATGGCTTTTTCCAGAACGAAACGGAAATGCTTGAAAATACCAAGCGATATACACGACATTACCATTACTGCCATTACCCAGAATTCAACTCTCGTCATGAATATCTGAATTGCTATTACCGTTATAGCGGCAAGGATTACAAGGAATATTATAATTCCGGGAAAAAAGGCAAGCGGTGTATGGATAATCGAGATTTGCGACAGACTGTCATACGTTGTCGAGATGATTTTAAGTGAGTTTCCAATGGTCATCTGATATGAGTATTACATTAACTGTTATTTTGTTTAAAAAAGCAACAATGTTTAATAAAAAAACTTAGTTGAATTATTAAACAAAATATGATATAATTTAGATAAATCAATAATTGCTTCTTTGACACAATATAGTATAAAGGGAGGTTGATTACCATGAAAAGACGAAAAGGTAATCAAAAAAAACGAAAAGAAATCAAAATATGTTTTGTAATTGCAAGTGTTGTTATAATCGTAATGAAGATTTATACTTTAGTTTATAAAATCTTCAAATTAATTTTAAAAATAATAGATTTCTTTTCAGATTAATTATTGTAGGCAATCTTTGATTGCCTACAGTACAAATACCTTACTTTATAAAATACTTGTTTTAAATATATAATATAGTTAGCTAAATATTAAAGTCAAAAAAATTGTGCTAAAAAACAAAAATAAAGGAGGGTTGATTATGTTTGCATATAATATTATAAAAGAAAATATATTTAAAAATTTAAATAACAAATTCCCTTAAAATTAGAGTTTTTTAAGTTAACTATATAAAATAAAAACAAGCAAATGTCAAAGAAGCTTTAGAAAGGAGTGTACCTTTACCAAATTGAACAATCGAACACCTGCTACTAATAATAAAAAGCTTAATGTTTTTCGTTTGTTAAGAATTGCTAGAGATATAAAAGTGCCGGAATTAGCAAAGACATTAAAAGTTACATCTGCTTATATTAATGCTATTGAAAAAGGTGAGCGTACACCATCTGAACGGTTATTACGAGATTATGCTAAGGCTTTAAATGTTAGTGAAGATTTAATAATTACGTTTAGCAAAGAAAAACAAACAACTTTTGAAAAAACATTGCTCCATATTTTAGACAAAATATGTAATAGGGATTAACTACAATGTGAAAAAAGATGTGTTTTTTGGCACATCTTTTTTTATTATTATAAATGAAATTTATCTTTTAGAAATCATTAACATGTTAATACAACGACAAAAAATCGATAAGTTATTTTATTTGTTTTAGAAATTTTTCTATCTATCGTTCCAACATTTTATCCGAATCGGACACAAAAAAGCACCTGCTATATAGCAAGTGCTTTTTATTATTTCTGTACACATAATTCATTTCTTATGCTATAATATAAAAGCCTATTAAGGCATGGGCGTGCAGTGGGTGGGGTTTGCGGGGGCAAACCTGGTGCTGGTCGCTAATGA
>USIX01000088.1 GCA_900554895.1 uncultured Megamonas sp.
AAGAATTTAGGAACTCACCTGCATAGCAGGTGGTTTATTTTTATTGTGAATACAATAAAAAAGGAGAAATCGTTTTGATTTCTCCTTTTTCCTTAAAACAGCTGTCTTATCTGACTATGCGTCATTTTTCTGCCTAGTGCTGTCATCAGTTTTACAGTAGCTGCCTCTGCTGAATATTTTCCTGCCGGAATTATACCCGCTTCAACGGCTTTAATACCGACTTCATAACGGTCCATATGCACACCGTCATATAAACACTGCGTTGTGCAGACAAATACCATTCCTTTTTCCGTTAATCGTTTTACAGCTTTATCTATATCTTTATCTTCATTTTCTGAAAACGGGATGCCGCCTGCTCCATACGCCTCTAAAACTATACCTTTATATCCCATATCAGCCAAGGCAAATAAAATTCTGCTGTCAATTCCGGGCATTATCTTTATCTGCATTACTTTTTCTTCCAACTCATAATGAACTTTAAAATCACCCGTTACTTTCGGAGATATAAAATCCGACCATACAATCTCGCCGCCGCAAAATTCTGCTACAGGCGGCATATTCACACTCTGTATAGAACGCAAATCTTCACTGTATATTTTTTTCGCCCAAAGACCAGAAATAATCTGTCCGCCGCATACGGCATAGACCCCGTTCAAACCCAAAGAAGCCACGGCAAAAGCTGCATTGAGATTTTCTTTAGCATCTGTATGTTCCTCTTCAATCGTAAACTGCGAACCAATCACCGCTACCGGCTTTGCCAAATTTTCCAACATGCAAGAGAGTGCGCAGCTCGTCCAGCTCAAAGTATCCGTACCGTGCGTTATAACAAAACCGTCGTACTGAACATAATATTTTTCAATGCAGCTTGCTATATACTGCCAATCCCGCGGCTGTAAATTCGTACTGTCCAAATTCATAATATCGTAGCAGTCGATATTGCCGTATTTTTTCAGTTCCGGCAGCATTGCCAGCATCGCTTCCGCCGTAAATCCCGGTACAAGACCGTTTTGACCGGGACGGGAAGCAATCGTTCCGCCGGTCGCCAACCAACACAAATTCTTCATTCAAATCTCCTGCTCACTCTGATAATAGCTTTGTAAATCGTATTTATATCCTTCCAGTGCCCGCCTTGCCACCGCAATGGGACAATCCGATGTACAAACAGGACAATGTCCGCATAACTCATTTACGGCATTTATCGCTTTTACTACCTGCTCTACCGTATTCATTATTCTCCCACCAATCAATATAACATATACTCAAAATTCAGACGTAAATAGTCACCAACCGCCTCGCCAATATGTTTTTTCCCTTCATAATCAGGATGAAGTCCGTCCGTTGTAAGATTGTCTGCCAAAAAGCCGCGTTCATCCGTCATGTTTTCCGCTACATCTACATAATAATCCTGTGTCTTTATCCACTTATTAACACTATCCCGCTGTTTTTGCCAGCCGCCGGCAATATCCAGCTTTGCAACGGACTTCATCTTTGGCGGATTTACAGAAGTTACGGTAAGAAAAACAGGAATAATGCTATTTTGACGGCATTTTTCCTTTATTGCCTTTAAATTACCGATTACCGTATCGGCCTTTACACCTGTTCTTATATCATTGACGCCGCCCATAATCACCAAGATTTTCGGCTTGAATGCCAACACGTCCCGGTCAAAACGCTTAAGCATATCCGCTGTCAGATTGCCGCTGAAGCCAATATTCACCACTGGCAAACCCGCATACGTCTCCCAGTTATATAATGTTGAACTCGGCGGCGTGCTCACTGCTCCTCCGCCATGCGTAATACTGTCACCGAGTGCTGCTACTTTTACATTATCCGTCTGCACCGTAAAATAGCTATTTTCTGATTCTGCTATTTTTTGATTGTCTTTATCATACGCCTGGATATTGAAAAAATACAGGCCTTTGTCCGTATATGCCCTACCATCATAATAATCCATATTTTGCGGGCTTGTATACGAAGCTATTTTTTGTATATTACTGAAATTGTTGTCTTTCACCTTGAATACGTCAATATTATAATGGTCCGTATTTTTCACCGGTATCCATGAATAGACGGGATATACCGGCATATATGCCATTTCAGCAAAATGCGTCGTGAGCTTCAAAGGACTTATGCTCACATTTTTCCCAATCAGGTAATTTGCTTCATCCATTTTACTAAAACCGCTGTAATCATATGAATGGTCTTTAACCGTCTGCCAGCCAACGCCGAAATCCGTTCCCTGTTTAACCGCTTTCGGCTCACTGTAATCAGATATAGGAACTTTGTTTATATTAAGACCACGTACCTGCCAAATCAGATTATTGCGCAAATCTGCTTCACTGTTGTCCAGCTGGTATCCTGCCGCATAAACATCATACTTGCTGAATATCTTTTCACCCGTATCTGCATTTTTTACAACCAGTTCATACATAGCAGCATCAGGAATTTCCTGCCAGTTCAGTATCACCGATTTCAATGACTGACTGTCTTCTTTATGCACAGCCGGCTCAGCCGCTGCATTATCTTTTGATTGCCCAATCGCCGCAGTGATACTCACTTTCGTATTCCTGGTCGGCACATTAACAGCAGCAGCCGTTTTTTCGGCAGTCGGACTCGACCTCATCGGTATCGCTTCAGCCGTCATGGTAAATGTACAAGCACATATACCTGCTATACTCAATGCTTTAAAAAATTTTTTCAATATACTTTACCTCTTAATTTCAAATAATAAAGCAGATAGAATTATTCCACCTGCTTTTTTTATTTTCAATACCGCTTGCGTCTTGCCGAAGACGGATATCCCATCTGTTCCCTGTACTTCATTACCGTACGGCGGGATATCTTCATATTCTTATCTTCCTGCAGCAGATTGGAAATCTGCTGGTCACTGAGCGGTTTCAATTTGTCTTCTTTTTCTATAAAATCACGAATAATAGCCTTTACTTTATCAGCAATCAATGTTTCCTCGCCGTTTTTTCTGCTCACATTAACGGCAAAAAACTTTTTCAAAGCCACTATGCCGTACGGCATTTCCATATATTTATTGGCTACGGTACGGCTCACTGTCGATTCATGCACACCGACATTTTCCGCAACGGTTTTCATCAGCAGCGGTTTCATGTACGCAAGGCCTTTGCGAAAAACATCTTCCTGCTGTTTTACTATCTCGTTTACGACTTTCAGCAGAGTCAGTCGCCGCTGTTCAATACTTCTAATCAGCCATATAGCAGAATTTACATGCTGTTCAATATATTTGCGGCTGTCTTCATCCAGCAGATTTCTACGGCTGCATAATTTATTGACATGCAGTCTCGGCATTCCCGCATCATTTACGATTACTTCCAGCTTTCCGTTGATATCGCGTACTACTACATCCGGCACTATATACTCCGGACTTGCCGTTCCGTATGAAGAACCCGGTTTCGGATTGAATTTGCGTATGATATCTACCGCTTTCTGCACTTCAAACGGTTCTCTTTCTTCTGCTGCCGCAATTTCCTTAATTTTTCCTTCCGCTATCTGATTTAAATACTTATCGATGATAATTTTTACTAAATCTCTGTAAACATCATCTTTTTCAGCTTGAATTTTTAAGCATTCCTGCAAATTTCTCGCCGCTACGCCTGTCGGTTCAAATGTCTGCACCTTCTGTAAAACTTCTTCTATCAGTTCAATATCTGCATTTACCAAAGCAGCTATCTCTTTCAAGTCCACCCGCAGATATCCGTTTTGATCCAACAATCCTATAATATATTTTGCTATTTTTATCTGTTTGGCATCAGCAAAAGAAAAATCCAGCTGCTCCAGCAAGACTTCTTCTAAGGACTGATAACGCTGGCTTACCTCCTTGACTTTATAATCATCATCAGCAGCTACCGGCTCCGGTTTTTCGTCATCCTTATTTAAATATTCCATAAGTTCCATGGCTTTATCGAAAGTATATGCGGGCTCAAGCTCTTCAAGAGAGCTTGAGTCCATTTCCAGCGCCGGATTTTCCATATATTCCTTTTCAATAAGTTCACTCAGTTCATAGGAAGACAGCTGCAAAATATTTATTGATTGCTGAAGTTTCGGTGTCATTAACAATTTCTGTTTTAAATTCAACGATAATGACTGCTTCATAGAAAACCCCTTACCAATCAGCCTTCAACCGGTTCCATGGCAGCGGCAAGCGCAGCACCGAGTGCAGAACCGCCGTTTTCCAATACGAGTTCCAGTTTATCGGCATCTTCTTCCATAATTTCGTAAATAGCTTTTTGCATATTATCCTTAACTGTCGGCATTTTTTCAAATACAGAGCCGTCAACGGCTATATACTGTTTCGGTACGCCGCCCTGCGGATATAAATGCCACATAATGCCGCAGTATGTAGCTACGACAATGCGGGCGGAACGGCAGGCAATCGTTTCAGCCAGTGCTTTTACCCATACGGCATCTTCCGTTTCCACAGCAAGGCCGGTCTTTTCACGCAGAAGTTTGCATACATCGGCCAAATTGTCGCTGTTGTCTGCTAAAATTGCCGAAATATCAATACTTGTGAATGGCAGTCTGCCCGTCTGCCAAGCATCATCCAAGCAGTACGACAATAATTCGCCCATATAACGGCCCGATACCATTTTTTCCAAACGCTGTTCGTACGGTTTTTCCGACTCCATATCCAGTTTATAATCATATTTATTGATAGCCAGTTTATTAAATCCGCCCGATTCCATGTTGATAACCATAGCCGGTTTGCCGACTCCCGCTGTTGTGTATGTTTCATAATAGCAGGTGTTATGTCCCGTTGCATAGATGGAACCCACATTGACATTACCCAGTTTATATGCTGCCGCCAAAAGGACTGCCACCGTATCATTAATAACGGCTGTCGGTTCTACATTGGCAAGATTTTTACGTGCTAGTGCCGCTTTCAAAAGGTCATTTACCACTTCACCCTCAACGCCTTTTGTTGCAAATTCTTTTGTCCAGATAATAAGACGGGCGTTGTAGATATTTGTCTGAGAAGACGGGAACGAAAATGTATGACCTAAAAGATATTTTTTACCGCGGTTGCCGTCAATAGCTTCTTCCACCATATCGGCAATGAAGTCAAACAGTTCATCCGCATTGGCATCTGCACAGATAAAGTCGTACTCACCCGGTTTAACAAGCGGTTTAGCCACTTTTTTCAATATTTCAAACTTACCGTTGCCGTCAAGACGGATAAGCACTACGCGCAGATTGGTACCACCGAAATCAAGCGCCAGATATTCCCCCTGTTCTTTTCCTGTAGGCAAGCCTATATACGATTTCAACATGCGCAGGGAAGATTCTCCCGTTTCTCTCACGCCATGTTCGATATCATAGCGAAATGAAGCGGCTATTTCTTTGATTGCGTCGCTGTCAAGTGTAAAATCATTAATCATCTGTTGAAATTTACTATTTTCCATCTGCATTTACCCCTTAAAAATATAAAATATAAATAGTGAACTACTCTCACTTATAAAAGTGTGAGCTTCTTGCGGATTAGATTAAAATCTGCCCTTCGGCAGGATTTCCAGCCAGTTTCCATCTGGATCTTTGATGAAATAAAGGCCCATCTCCTTATTTTCATAACAGATACAGCCCATCTGTTCATGCAGTTCATGCGCCATTTCATAATCATCTACTTCAAATGCAATATGAAATGTTTCATCTCCCAGATTATACGGCTCTGTTCTGTCTTTCAGACAGGTGAGTTCCACCTGATGAGAATTTTCATCATAGCCCATATACGTAATCGTAAAATCATCCGTTTCCAGACGCCACTTTTTTATTTCCTGCAAACCCAATGCTTTATGATAAAATTCTATGGACTTTTCCAAATCCAGAACATATACATTACTGTGTAGCATTTTAAAGTTCATTTTATCATCTCCTCTAATCTTCTGTGTTCAATTTTCTATATTTTTTTATATTTTAGCATATATTGCAAACCTTCACAAACACAGATTATGTTCTCTAAAACACTCTTTATGCTATAATAAATACAGATTAATCGTATCGGAGGCTTTTTTATGAATATATCCATACTCGGCTGCGGACGCTGGGCGAGTTTCCATGCCTGGTATGCTCACCATATCGGCCACAATGTTACCGTATGGGGCAGAAAAAACTCTACCAATCTGCAAACGCTGATGACAACGCACAAGAATGAATATCTCACTTTGCCGGAGGATATTCATTTCACAAATGATTTAAATACTGCTCTGCGTTTTGCCGACACTATCATTATTTCCATCAGTTCACAACAATTAAGAAATTTAGCTCAACAAATAAACGAAACAAACATCTATCAAAATAAAACGTTCGTTCTCTGCATGAAAGGCATTGAAATCTCTTCCGGCAAACGTCTGTCGGAAGTTTTGACGGAAGAATTGACCGGTTCATTTGACATCGGCGTCTGGGTCGGTCCCGGTCATGTGCAGGATTTTTTACAGGGAATTCCTAACTGTATGGTTGTTTCTGCACTGAACAGCTCCGTCAGCCAGAAAATAATTGAAATTTTCAGCAGCGATTTAATCCGTTTCTACTACAGTAAAGATTTAATCGGTACTGAAATCGGCGCAGCCGCTAAAAACGTCGTCGGCATCGCAGCCGGAATGCTCGACGGAATGCACTACACAAGCCTGAAAGGCGCATTGATGGCCCGGGGCACGTATGAACTGTCCAACCTGATAAAAGCACTCGGCGGTAACAGCATGACTGTATACGGTCTAAGCCATCTGGGTGATTATGAAGCCACTTTATTTTCTCCTTACAGCAACAACCGCCGTTTCGGCGAAGACTTCGTTCAGCATAAGTCGTTCAATAAACTGGCCGAAGGTGTCTTTACAATGCAGGCTCTTTTAAAACTCGCCCAAAAATACCATGTTGAACTGCCTATCTGTGCAACTATAAACGAAATCGTCATCAATCATAAAGACCCCAAACAGGAACTTTTCAATCTCTTCATGCGCCCGTTAAAGGCTGAATAATATCATACCATTAAAGGCGGTGATTATATGTCATCTTTTGCTGTCAAACTCAGATATATTTTAAACGAATACAATTTAAAACAAAACGATTTAGCTAAAATGACAGGTATCAACAAATCATCTATCAGTGAATATCTCTCCGGCAATTATCAGCCGAAATACAAAAACATCCTGAAAATAGCAGAAGCTCTGCATATATCGCCGGATGTCTTTCTGGAAAAACCGCAATCCGTAAAACAAATTCCGCTGCTTGGCAACATCGCCGCCGGAATGCCGATTTTTGCCGAAGAAAATATTGAGGGATATATGCCGTGTAATCACATTCAAGCCGATTTCTGTCTTCGCATCAGCGGCGACAGCATGATTGGCGCACGCATTTATGACGGTGATATCGTTTATATCAAAAAACAGTCTATTGTGCAAAATGGTGATATCGCCGCTGTCCTGATAGATGACGGTGCAACTTTAAAGCGTGTGTACAAAATGGGAAATATACTCCAGCTACGTGCTGAAAATCCCAAATATGCTCCGCTTAATTTCACTATAGACAATTGTACCAATATCTGTATTCTAGGCAAAGCAGTAGCCCTGTATTCCCGCTTATAAAAAATAAATGTTGCGGTTTTTATTTTACCGCAACATTTATTTTTTTATCATTATTTATTTAAAGGTGGGAATTCCCTATCAAGTTTTAATTGACTGCCGTCTATTTGTTCTGGTTCGGAAAACCACGATAAGGCATAAACAGCTGTCGCCGTATAATCAATGGCATATTCATTCGTAGACCATGAGCTGAGCACATCAATATATGATTTTGCCACAGGCACATGACCGTTTTTCAGATATTCCGTCTGATCCGGGTCGCCACCTGAAACATGGTTCGGTCCGCCGACTACAAGACCAGATACATATGCGCCCGTACTTTCATGAATTCGATTGTGCGGATGCTCCGGCGGATTGTCGCCGACACCGGTCATGAAACTTTTATTAAGCGAATTGCGTCCGAAAAGGTAATGTATCTGAGCTAATGCGCCGTCTATATACTTCTGCTCAGATTGAAGCTGATATGCCATCAGCAGTATATCCGCCTGAGTCAGCGCATTTTTCGTGGATGCCCATGTATATTCATTCTCCGCCAAAGCGCATTCAAAGCCGTCCGAATTTATTTTGGCACAGATATCGTCAGCATAGCTCAAAAAGGCACTGCGCACTTTATTTTGCAAATTTTTATCAGCATTTTCGGCTTTGGCATAAGCAAACTGCGCTAAGGCTAAAGTATTATCCCAAGTGAAAAAGCTCGGTTTATCCGTCAGGCGTTCCTGCTCTTTTTGCAGGAAATCTTCATATTTTTTATCACCCGTCGTCAAAAACATTTCAGCCGCCAACCAAAGACGTTCTTCCTTATCCGTATTTTTATTATACGGACCGGAGCCGTTTTCCTGACCTTCGTCCACTCTGTAAATCGGCTCAGGCGTTTTTTGCAGGTAATCCCAGACACGCTCGGCATCCTTTTTCAGCTCCTGCGCGTACACTTTATCAAACGGTTCATAGACACGAGCACCGACAGCAAGACTGGCACCGTATATGGCGGAGCTGTAGGTTGCTGTGCTGAAAATATAACGCGGCTGCGTATCGGTATCCGGAGAGATGTCAAAACCCGGCCACGTCAGTCCGGATACCTTATGAAAGGTACTGCCGTCCTGGCGCTGCATTTTGCGCATCCAGTCAATTTCGAACTTCACTTCGGATAACACATCCGGCAGATTTTCATCACTTTTTACTCCCTTAGGGAATACAAGCTGTCCTTTCGTGAAATGGTCCGGATTAGCTTCATATGCCAGCATCAGTTCAGCACTGCTCAAACCTGCCGTAGTGATGTATTTACCGTAATCGCCGGCATCGTACCAGCCTCCGCTGACATCCACCACATCGCCTTTTTTATTCAATTTATCCGTAAAATAAACTTTTGCTTCCTTATCCTGTGGATGACCGCCTTTCAGTTTTAATCCCGAAACGTCCGTATCGTCAATCGGTGTATTGCTGCGCGATAATGTATATGAACGCCAGCTTTGTACTGCAGGTACGGCATATACATTATCACCTATTTCAAAATCATACGATTCACGATTACCCACTTTTAATATATATGTTCCTGGTGTTTTTAAATTTGTAAAATCCGCTTTGCTTAAAGTTTCTTCCGACATAGCATCATATTTTGGTGCGGATAATTTTCCTGTAAATACCACTTTATTTGTCTTGGCATCAATAATTTCAAAAGTCTTGTCTTTTGCATCCGCTACCATAGCTACTTTATCGTGATTTGTAAGAT
>USIX01000089.1 GCA_900554895.1 uncultured Megamonas sp.
TAGCTGAACTGAATTTAATCAGCGACGATGAATACGTATTGTGCTATAACGGCGCACTTGCCGTTACTGCCAAAAGCGGTACGATTTTATCACAATGCACTTTGACCGGAGCTGATTGCAAGAGACTGTTTGCACTGGCACAGCAAATCGGTGTTCACTGCCATGCCTTTTCCACAAAACAGGGACTTGTTACAAACGAAACAAGCGAGTACACTGAATATGAAGCCAGACTGAATGAAATGACCTATACCGTCATCAATCCGCAAACCGATATTGCTGATGATGAAGTCATCATTAAAGTAATGTTCATTGACCCGCCGGAAATTTTAAATGAAGCCGTAAAAAAAGTTCCTGATTGGGTATACGAAGATTTCAACGCTTTCAGCAGCTCGCCGTTTTTCTTTGAAATAACAAATAAAGCTGTCGATAAAGGTGCCGGTCTTTCTCATCTGGCACAAAGCCTTAATATTAAACAGGAAGAAGTCATTGCCTGCGGTGATGAAAGTAATGACTATTCCATGATAAAATATGCCGGACTAGGCGTAGCTATGGGCAACGCCATTGATAGAGTAAAAGCTGTTGCAAATTACATTACCGATACAAACGATAATGACGGCGTAGCCAAAGTAATTGAAAAATTTATCTTGAAATAAAATAAAACCGCAACTTTTGTTGCGGTTTTTAAATACTTAGGAACGTGCCCCCAGCTGTGCATCGTGCTCCATAGCATAACTTACGACAGCTATGAAACGGTCGCCGCCGATTGTTTCCGGCTTGACTGAAATCCACGCCATATAAGTCGGTTTATTCGTCCAGCGGTATTTGCCCTCTCTTGTATAGAACTTTTCATCACCGAACAGAATGGACTGAAGTTCCACATTTATCTTGCATTCCGTAATCGTATAAAATTTATATTCACTTGACAGTGTCACCATATTTGTTTTCTTTTCCTCATAGATGATGATATTCTTATTAACGGTGCCGTCTTTGTTTCTATCGTACCTAATAGTGTTCGTATTAAAAGAATACTCTATATCCTCGGCAGGACCGATATCGATTATCTGCCAGCCGGCCTGGCTTTCATCCTTGCCCTCTTCGGCAAAAACCGTGCCTACAGCCATTATCCATAACACTGCCATTAAATAAATTACTCTTTTTAACATATTATCACTACCCTTTCCATTATTTTACAATGAGGTGATTTTTTTGACTGCCAAAAAACCAAAATCAACATGGGAAACTTTTGCTTTTGTCAGCGGTATCGGTTTTCATTTTGTCATAACCATCGGTCTTTGCATATTCTTAGGACGCAAAGCCGATGAATATTTCGCCACCTCGCCCGTATGTACTCTAATCGGTATTATCCTGGGCATGATTACGGCAATATACACCGCTTACAAAAAAGTAAAAGATGTAAACAACTGACAGGAGAATTATGCAAAAATATATTGTTAAAGCCAATGTAAAAGAACAAAGCGCCAAAGATTACTTGAAACGCCATGAAAATATATCCTCTTCTTTATGGAAAAAAATCAAACAACAGAATGAATTTTTCCTAAACGGACAGAAAACGCCTCCTACGCGTGCCTTCGTCAAGCCGGGCGATATCATTGAATACAATATTACTGAACAGTCCAAAGTCATACCGACAGATTTACCGTTCACAATCCGCTATGAGGATGAATATCTGTTAATTGCTGATAAACCGGCAGGCATGCTCACCCACCCATTGACGTTTGAAGCGGAAAATACGCTGGCTAATGCTGTTATGTATCATTTCCAAAAAACAGGCCAGCAATTCGGATGCCATCCCCTCTATCGTCTCGACCGCAATACTTCCGGGCTTGTCGTATTCGCCAAATTGCCGCAGCTTCAATACCTTTTCGGCGGCAATCATCAAAAACTGAAACGATATTATCTTGCCATTGTACACGGCAATATTACACCACCGGACGGTACAGTAGATGCTCCTATCGGTCGCATGGAAAACAGTATCATCATGCACCAAGTAACTCCAGACGGCAAAAAAGCCGTTACACATTACCACACGCTTAAAACCTGTCAAAACCGCTCCCTAATAGAGCTCAATCTCGAAACCGGGCGCACTCATCAAATACGCGTGCATATGTCTCATATCGGCCATCCGCTGCTCGGCGACGACCTCTACGGCGGAAAGCGCGATTTAATAATGCGTCATGCTCTGCATGCCTATAAACTGCAATTTATACATCCGTTTACACACGAGGAAATAATTATAGAAAACCCGTTACCTGCTGATATGCTGAATTTACTCTAAATATTCGGTATCTGCCAGTCAATCGGTTTTTCGCCGACACTTTCCAGAAAATTATTCACTTTAGAAAACGGTCTGCTGCCGAAAAATCCGTTAAATGCAGATAAAGGACTTGGATGTGCCGACTCTACGATAAAATGCTTCGGATTCGTAATCATTTTTTTCTTACGACGGGCCGGAGCGCCCCACAAAATAAATGCAATTGGTTTTTCCCGCTCGTTTAAAAGCTCGATAATCTTATCCGTAAAATGTTCCCAGCCCATGTTGCGATGCGAATTGGCCTGATGCGCCCGTACCGTCAGTACTGTATTTAAAAGCAGCACTCCCTGCTGTGTCCACGGCTTTAAACAGCCGTTATTCGGCACAAAACAGCCTAAATCTTCATGCAGTTCCTTAAAAATATTGACAAGAGATGGCGGCGGCTTTATACCCGGTTTAACCGAAAAACTTAATCCGTGCGCCTGTCCGTCACCATGATACGGGTCCTGTCCCAAGATGACAACTTTCGTATCATGATAGCTTGTATAATGCAGCGCGTTGAAAATATCGTACATATCCGGAAAAATCTGCTGCGTTTTATATTCATTGATTAAAAACTGTCTAAGCTGCTGATAATACGGTTCTTTCAATTCCGCATTGAGATATTGTGCCCAGTCATTATGAAAAATTTCCATATCCGTTAACACCTCTTCTTATATATTGATTATTTATTGTGCTGAACTTACAATTTATACGTTAAAGATTTTTACCAGCACAACAGACTAATTCTATTATAACAAAAATTAACTATCAGAAAAACAAAGGAGATAATAAACAGCTCAAATGAACAATCATTTAAAAGGCGTTCTAATGGTATTGTCCTCTACCGCCATGTGGGGACTTGTCGGTATTCTTGTACAATATTTAATCAGCCAGAAGCACTTTACGCCGGAGTGGCTCGTAAATACGCGCCTTCTTGCCAGCGGTCTAATTCTGCTTATTATAACTCGTTTATTTTATGAAAAAAATATCTTCAAAGTTTTGAAGGAAAACACGGTTGGACTTATCCTGCTCGGTGTGTTCGGTCTTTTAGGCTCTCAGTACGGCTTTTATGTATCCATAAACTACAGCAATGCGCCGACTGCCACAATTTTGGTTTTTCTTCTGCCGGTATTCATCATGCTCTATACATTAATCGTCAAGCATAAACGCCCGTCAGGACTTGAATTCATCTCTATCGTACTTGCTATCACAGGTACAGTTCTCATCGTTACAAAAGGTGATTTCTCCTCCATCGTCCTCTCGCCGATAGCCTTGCTTGCAGGTATCGGTTCCGCCTTATGCTGCGTATTTTATACTCTCCAGCCGCGTAAAATTCTTTCCAGATATTCACCAACAAATGTTATGGGCTGGAGCATGCTGTTCGGCGGATTGTTCATTTCCTGCTTCAACAATCCTTTTTCCGTTCCCGGTGAAATAACACTTTATACACTTGGTGCAATATCTGGCATGATATTGTTCGGTACTGTTATTGCTTTTTGTTTTTATCTAAAAAGTCTTGATTACCTGCCGCCGACACAGGCAAGCATTTTAACTGTCGGGGAACCGCTCTGTTCTATTATTCTGTCAGCCATATTTCTGCACGTATCCTTTTCTCTGATTGAATTAATCGGTGCCGCTTTTATTTTGAGTACCGTTTTTCTTTTGGCCAAAGCAAAATAACAAAAGTTTTGGTGCATTTACTGCATCAAACCTTTTTCTTATTGCTTAAACATTTGAACTAAAAAATTTAATCATAACGGATTTTCCAGCGCAGTGCCAAAAAACTGACAATAAATAAAAATTTATTTTATCGTTTTTATGCCGAAGATGAAATACAGTACATGAACAATCCATGCTGCACCTATTACAAGATAACCGGCAGACATTTCTTTTGGCAACAGCCAAAGCGCAACACACATCAGTAACGTTACCGTAATCATGACATTTAATTTTGCTTTTCGTGTCATTTCTCTTTTCTGTGCAAAATCAGCCATATGCTTTTTATATAAATCAGTATGCACAAACCACCGGTGCATTTTTTTTGAGCCTTTGGCAAAGCAGAATAACGTCAGCATATAAAACGGAACGGTAGGCAAAAGCGGCAGAAAAATACCGGCCGTTCCCAGTAAAAAACTTATAAAGCCCAGCCCCAACCACAGATAACGCAGCAAATTATACCCCCAAATGATATCATTTTCTCAAAATTCACCATTATTATATCATCATCTTGCTAATTTGCGTATCCATTTATAGCTTCTGAAATGAATAAACGCCGGCAAACATTTAAAAATCTGGTCGGATTGAATTATAAGCACGACAAGTTCCACAGGCCAGTGCCATACAAAAGCCGCCAAAAATGACAGTGGCATTACAATCACCCACATGCTGATTATATTCAATTTGACGACAAAATTCGTATCGCCTCCGCCCTGAATTATTCCCACCAAAACAGGCATCTGATACGACATGCCCACCATGACAAAACTCATTACAATGATTAAATTAAGTGACAGTGCCATTGCCGTATCCGTCAGCTGATACATGGACAAAAGCGGATAACGCAGTAAATACAGTATAATTGCCAAAATAACCCCCACAATCACATAAATAACGGACATTGTCCTTGCATCGGAACGAACACGCGCCATATCGCCGCGCCCTATAGCAATGCCGATAAGTACGCTAGAAGCGGACGACAGAGCTATTACAATTACTTTTAAATACTGGAAGAATGTCGACGAAATAGAATTAGCCGCAATGGCATCGTCTGACAAATGTCCAAGTATGGCTGTCTGTATTGGAATGGATACTGCCCACAAGGTCTGATTGATAATAATAGGAATAAGCACCTTGTAAAAATCTTTTTTCAACACTGTATTGCTCTTAAAAATATTACCATATGTAAAAATCCTTATTTTTGTATCCATTTTTAACAGATAAAATACAATAATGACAAGTTCCAGAATTCTGGCTACTAATGTACCGACTGCCGCTCCCGTTATGCCCATCTGCGGGAAGCCGAAGTTACCGAATATGAGAGTATAGTTTATTCCGGCATTGACGATAAGCGATACTATGGATATATAAAATGAAATTTTTACCGTTTCCACGCTGCGCAATGTCGACATCAAAATACTGCTGAAAATAAACAGGACAAAAGTCCACTGCATTAAATAAAGGTAATCGCAGCCTTCCTGTATTATCGGTGCCGAATTCGTAAATAATCTTAAAAATTCTACCGGAAAAAAACTGCATGACAATACGATGAACGCACTGAAAATACAACCTATTTTTAAGGCAATTCCCGTTATCTCGCAAATCGGACCCGTTTTTTTCTTTCCCCAATACTGTGAACCCAGCATTACCATGGCATTGCCGATACCGAACGTTATCTGCTGTACGACGAAAAAAATCTGATTGACAATTGCCGCACCGGAAAGAGCTTCCTGACTGTAACTGCCGAGCATAATATTATCCGTCATATTAATACTGAAAGCAACCAGATTTTGCAATGCCACCACCAATGTCATTCCCCAAAAAGTCCGATAAAAAACTTTATCTTTAGTAAAAAAAGACTCTTTTTCCATGTTAACTGCATTCATTATGATTTCACATCCTTGCAAATAAATTTCTTATTTGCATTTTAAAACATTATGATTATATTTTCAATATATTTTGATTATATTATGCAGTATTTTAATATATATTTAATCATAAAACAACAAAAAGCTATGATAAAATTACTCATTCCATCATAGCTTTTATTTTTATTTTATTGGATTGCGTTCTGGTGTTCCGGCTTTACGAGGATATGTTTTCGGTGTCGTTTTTATTTTTTTGATATAAATCACGGCACGTTTATCCTCAATTTCCGGCAGTTTAACCGGTAAAGTAGCCGTTATCTCTCCACCTAAAATTTTTACAGCTTTTTGCGCTTCAATCGTTTCTTCTTCATATTGGCGTCCTTTAAGCGCAATAAATGTTCCGCCCGGTTTTACAAACGGTAAGCAGTATTCACATATAATCGGCAGACGTGCCACAGCTCTTGCTGTCGCCAAATCGAATTTTTCCCGATATTTCTTATTGCGCGCCGCTTCTTCACTTCTAGCATGAACCGCTTCTACATTCTTCAGACCGAGTTCATCTACAACAAGCTGCAAGAATTTGATACGCTTGTTAAGTGAGTCAAGCAGTGTTAACTTTAATGACGGACAAAAAATCTTCAACGGCAATCCTGGAAAACCGGCACCTGTTCCTACATCAATCAGACTTGTACCGTCTTTAAACAATTCAGCCTTATAACAGCTGAGCGAGTCGACTATATGTTTTATAGCCACTTCTTTTGGCGCTGTAATCGCCGTCAGATTGATTTTTTCATTCCACTCGATAAGAAGCTCATAATATCTGTTAAAAGCTTCTATCTGGCTTTCTGTTGCGTTTAAACCATATTCAGCCATAGCGGCTTTCAGTTCATCTACAAAGCTCATGCCAAATCCCCCTGTCGACGCTGCTGTTCAAGATAAACGAGCAGAACGGAAATATCAGCCGGCGATACACCGGAAATACGGCTTGCCTGACCGATGGATATAGGCCTTATCTGGTTCAGTTTTTCTCGTGCCTCATCACGCAGACTGGATACTTTATCATAATCAATGTCCACCGGCAATAATTTTACTTCCAGTTTCTCCATGCGTTCCACCTGTTCCAGCTGTTTTTTGATATAGCCTTCATAAACGATAGAAATTTCCACCTGTTTTTTTACGTCCTCGGCAAGCTCAGGCAGCTCTATAAGCTGTGCCAATCTGTCATATTTTACACCGTCACGTTTCAATAAATCAGCCGCCGTCACCGTATTATGAATAGCACCTAATTCCAGTTCCTGCATTTTTGCCAACGTTTCCTTATTCGGATGTATTCTAATTTCTTTTAAAAGGTCTATCGTCTGTTTTATACTGTCGCACCGCTTTGTAAACCGCACATATCGTTCATCCGATACCAAACCCACGTCACGACCGATTTGCGTCAAACGTAAATCAGCATTGTCCTGACGCAAAAGCAAACGATATTCGGCACGTGATGTCATTATACGGTACGGCTCATTCGTGCCTTTCGTCACTAAATCATCAATCAGTACACCAATATATGCTTCAGAGCGCTTTAAAATCAACGGCTCTTTTCCCTTGATTTTAAGTGCCGCATTAATGCCGGCAACAAGACCCTGAGCCGCCGCCTCCTCATATCCTGAAGTTCCGTTTGCCTGTCCGGCAGAGAAAAATCCGCTTATATTCTTAAATTCCAATGACGGCTTTAACTGCAAAGGATTAATACAATCGTATTCGATAGCATAACCCGGACGCATGATTTTTACATGTTCAAGTCCCGGTATCGTACGCAAAAATTCCATCTGTACATCAATCGGCATACTGGTCGACATTCCCTGTACATACATCTCCTCCGTATCCAGTCCTTCCGGTTCAATAAACAGCTGGTGGCGCTGTTTATCCGGGAAACGCACGATTTTCGTTTCAATGGACGGACAGTATCTAGGCCCGATGCCTTTTATAATGCCGTTTGCCATCGGTGCACGTTCAATATTGTCACGAATAATCTTATGAGTCTGCTCGTTCGTATACGTAAGCCAGCACGGAACTTGGTCACGTGTTTTCACGTCACTCATAAAAGAAAAATTATGCACCCGGTCATCACCCGGCTGAATAATCATTTTGGAAAAATCGAGACTGCGGCGGTCCACACGCGCCGGTGTTCCCGTTTTAAAGCGCATGATTTCAATCCCGGCATTTTTCAGGCAGTCAGACAGCTTCACGGCCGCTCTCTGACCGTTCGGTCCGCCAGAGTACGTATTTTCCCCGATAATAATTCTGCCTTTTAGATAAGTCCCTGAAGCCAGTACTACAGCTTTGCACGTATAGATTTCACCGGTTTCCACTACAACTCCTGTTACCGTATTATCTTCAAACAGTATTTCATCTATCAAAAGCTGTTTAACATCAAGATTTTCCTGCAGTTCACACGTTTTTTTCATCATATTCTGATACAGCTTCTTATCCGCCTGAGCGCGCAGTGCCTGTACGGCCGGACCTTTTCCTGTATTTAGCATACGGTACTGTATACATGTTTTATCGGCATTTACACCCATTTCTCCGCCCAAAGCGTCAATTTCACGCACAAGATGACCTTTAGCCGGTCCTCCGACAGACGGATTGCACGGCATCATGGCAATATTATCCATATTGAGCGTCGTAAGAAGCGTCTGACAGCCCATTCGTGCACTAGCAAGCGCTGCTTCCACTCCGGCATGACCGGCACCTATGACAATCACATCATAATTTCCTGCAATAAACAAAAATTTTTCCTCCCATCTGTTTACTTTCCAATGCAGAACTGACTGAAAATCTGGTCGATAATATCCTCATCGACTGTATCGCCCGTTATCTCGCCAAGTTTTTCCCACGCCGAACGGACATCTATAACAATAAAATCCTCTGCCATGCCCATTCTTATCGTATTTAAACATTCTTCCAGATGTTCTTCAGCTGCCTTTAAAGCCTCCGCCTGCCGCAAATTATTGACGAAACATCCTTCCGCCTGCCCAGCGTTGCCGCTATAAACGCGGTTTACTATTTCATCTTCCAAATCTTTTAAACCGTCTTTATTGATTGTAGAAATACAGATATATTTAAATTCACCTTGCAGCTGATTTTGTAAATCCTCTATATCCATTTCCGTAGGCAAATCTTTTTTAGTCAATAAAACTATGCCCTTTTTATCTTTAAGCATAGCAATTATATCCCTATCCTCCTGTGATAGAGGACGGGAAGCGTCAAACAGAGCTAAAATCAAATCGGCTCTTTGCAAATAGGCTACGGATTTTTCCACACCGATTTGCTCAACCTTATCATGCGTTTCACGAATTCCTGCCGTATCGATTATTCTAAGCGGTACACCGCCGATATTGGCATATTCTTCCAAACTGTC
>USIX01000090.1 GCA_900554895.1 uncultured Megamonas sp.
TAGTGGAGACACAAAATATACCAATGCCAGCCGCTTTTCGTGGGAAACGATCACAAAATATATAATAAGTTAAATCATATAAAGAAACAGATAAGGAATTTTTTTATAATTTTCTTTTCAGATGAGTGGATTTCTTCTATAATATCAATAGAATTAAAAGGGAGGATTTATTTTTGGTAGTTGTAACAACAATTCGCAAAGTAAATGATGATTTGGTAATGCGGGCACAAAAAATAGCAGCATTTTTAAATACGAAATATGTTCCACGTAGAAAAGAAGGAATTTCCAAAATAAAAGAGCGGTATAATGCAGATGCGGCACTTATAGTAAAAAATAATCAACTTATACTGGATTTACCGGAAGGAGAAATGTTTTTTCATCCTAATATGGCGCAGGTACGTATTAAACGGCTTCGATACGGAGGAAATGATAATATGCTTGATGCTATGCAGGTAGAAAAAGGTATGAAAATTTTGGATTGCACACTGGGATTTGCCGCCGATGCGATAGTTAGCAGCTACGGTGTGGGAGAAAGCGGCAAGGTCGTAGGGCTGGAAATAAATCCGCTAATCAGTTTGGTGGTAAGAGAAGGACTGAAAACATATCTGCCGACCAATTATGATTTAAAATCGGCTATGAATAATATTGAGGTAATTAATCAGGATTATTTATCGTATTTAAAAGCACAACCGGATAACAGTTTTGATATTGTTTATTTTGACCCGATGTTTCGCCACGCACTGATGGACAGCAAAAATCTCAGCCCGCTCCGTCAGCTTGCAGATAACAGACCTGTTTCTTTAGAAGCCATAAAACAGGCCAAACGCGTTGCCAAATATCGTGTAGTATTTAAAGAAAACAGCCGTAGTCTGGAATTTTCCCGTTTGGGATTTGAAAAAATCTGCGGTGGTAAATATGCTCCAATTCATTACGGTGTAATTGATATATAAGTAGGAAATCCCGAAGATTTTACATGATTTCGGGATTTTTTACTGAAAGGGTCTTTGTTTATCATGAAAAAAGATTGTTATTTGCAAATATATTAAAAAGCTATATAATATCGTATATAGAATAGGAGAGATAATATAATGCTAGATACAGATTTATGTTGGTGTGGCAGCAATCGTATATATAAAGTCTGCCACAAAAGTTTTGATGAACGATTAAAATCCGTTAAACTGAAGAAATTCAGAGGACAGTGCCGTCCGCCACGTCAGATTATTAAAAATGAGAAGGATATTGAAGGTATCAAAAAAAGCGGTATTGTAAATAACGGTGCGCTTGATTTGATTGCGGAAAATATCTGTGCGGGCATGGATACGGAAACGATTAATCTCCTGGCTCATAATTATATTATTGAACACGGCGGTATTCCTGCCTGTCTTAATTATGAAGGGTTCCCGAAAAGTATCTGTGTTTCCATCAATAATGTTGTCTGTCATGGTATCCCGAGCCGTGATACAATTTTAAAAGACGGCGACATCGTAAATGTGGACGTAACGACTATTCTTGACGGATATTTTGCTGATGCTTCTCGTATGTTCATGATCGGCAATGTTTCACCGAAAGCAAGAAAGCTGGTAGAAGTAACAAAAGAGTGCATGGAAATCGGCATTGCTGCCCTCAAGCCGTGGGGTTTTCTTGGTGATGTCGGTGCGGTTATTCAGCATCATGCTCACAAGAACGGTTATTCTGTAGTACGCCAGCTCGGCGGACACGGAGTGGGTAAAAAATTCCATGAAGAGCCGTTTGTAGCTCATTTCGGCAAAAAAAACACGGGAATGCTGCTTGTACCGGGTATGGTTTTAACGGTTGAGCCGATGATTAATGCCGGTAAGGATGAAGTAGTAATTGATCCGTTTGACGATTGGACAATTTATACGAAAGACGGCTCTCTTTCCGCTCAATGGGAAAAAACGGTACTTATTACAGAAACGGGTACAGAAATTTTAGCCGACTGATTTTTAGATTTCAATAAAAAATGCTTCCTGAAATTTTTGCTCAGGAAGCATTTTTATACTTATTTGCAGTAAAAGGGGTTTTGTAATGATACAGCCAATGATAACGATGGAACATGTTTCTAAGAAATATGAAAATAATGTTTTGGCTTTAAATGATATTAATGTAACGATTTATAAAGGCGAATTTGTTTTTGTCGTAGGTCCAAGCGGCGCCGGTAAATCTACTTTTATGCGCATGCTGCTGCGAGAAACGCTGCCTAGTTCCGGTACGGTTAAGGTCAACGGCTACAATATTTCCACTATGCGCACAAAAGATGTGCCGTATCTGCGCCGCAGCCTCGGCATTGTCTTTCAGGATTATCGTCTGCTGCCGAATAAAACGGTTTATGAAAATGTGGCATTTGCCATGCGAGTAATTGAAGCGCCGCGCCGTTTAATCCAGCGCAGTGTAATCAGTGTACTCGGTGTTGTAGGATTAAAGGATAAATACCGCTGTTTTCCGCATCAACTGTCCGGCGGTGAACAGCAGCGTGTTGCCATTGCCCGGGCCATTGTAAACCAGCCTTCTATCGTGATTGCCGATGAACCTACAGGAAATTTGGACCCTGAAACGACATGGGGCATTATGGAAATTTTTAACCGTATTAATCAGGCGGGCACAACGATTGTCATGGCAACGCATAATAAGGATATTGTCGATACGATGCAGCGCCGCGTCATAACCATCTCTCAGGGCAGTATAACCCGCGATGTTGCACAGGGAGGTTACGACGGTGAAATTTAGTACAAGTGAATATTTTATTAAGGAAGTATATACTTCGTTTAAACGCAATACATGGATGACGCTGGCTTCCGTTTTAACGGTAGTGATATCACTGTTTATTCTGGGTTTTTTCTCCATCGTGGTTCTGAATTTAAACAAACTTGCCGACACACTGGAATCTCAGGTACAGGTCAGTGTTTATCTGAAAGATGATATCAATGAAGATGATTTGGACGATACCAAAAAAATTCTGGAAGCTGTTGAAGGTACGCAAAAGGTAAATTATATCACACGTGATGAAGCTATGCAGAATTTTAAAGACAGACTGGGCGACCAGCAATTTCTACTTGATGCATTGGATAATACCAATCCTCTGCCGAATTCGTTTACAGTCATCGTATCCGCACCGGAACAGGTAAAAAAAGTTGCTGATGTCGCACAGACGCTGTATACGGTGGAGTCGGTTTCATACAGTCAGGATATTATCAACCATATCTTTAATCTGACGCATTTAATCAGGATTATCGGTGTGGCTTTAATAGTTCTGTTGCTCGGAGCGGCAGTGTTTATAATTTCCAATACAATTCGTCTGACCGTATTTGCACGGCGCGAAGAAATTGCTATAATGAAATATGTCGGTGCAACTGACTGGTTCATACGCTGGCCGTTTCTCCTGGAGGGAATTGTGCTCGGTTTTATCGGTGGCGGACTTGCAGCAAGTCTTCTTATTGTAATTTATGCGCAGATATCGCAGGAAATATATAATGCCATGGCTTTTTTCCCGCTAATTCCGCAATATCCGTTCATCAATTATGTTGTACTTGCTGTACTCATTAGCGGTATAATCATCGGCGCAACGGGCAGCATTATTTCTCTGAAAAGATTTCTTAAAGTATAAGGAGCATGTCAGATGAAAATTTTCTTGGTTTTAATATTGATATGTTCTTTAATGAATACAGTATTTGCCCAAACTTTGGGAGAACGTCAAAGTGAATTAAACGAAAAAGCTGAGGTTCAGCGGCAGAAAATAGAAGAAACCGATAAAAAAATAGATGAAGTATCCGAACAGATGCGTGCTATGCAGGAAGACTGGGATAACGCCAATACTCAGTACAATGAGATAAAAGCTGAACTGGATGAAGCAAATGCCCAACTGGAAGAAAAACAAAAACAGCTGGAGGAAACGGAAGCTTCGCTTGAAAAAAACCGCAGTTATCTGCAAAAGCGCGTGCGCAATATCTACATGCACGGACAAATTTCCTATCTGGACATACTGTTCGGTGCGAAAGATTTTTCCGATTTTCTAACGCGTATGGATTTGATTAAGAGAATTCTGCGTTACGACTATGATTTAATTACGAAAATAAATGAAGAACGCAACATGATTAAACAGACAAAAGAAGAACTGGAAAAAGACAAAGCACAGACAGAAAAACTGTTTGACGAAGCAACAAGCAGAAAATTAGAACTGGATAGAAAAAAAGATGCTCTGGATAAAATGATGGACAAATTGAAATACGACCGTGAGACATCAGAAAAAGCCTATCAGGAAATCATGGCTGCTTCGGCAAATATCACCCGCATGCTGCAAAATCACAGTGCTTCATCTGTCGTCGGCACCGGACAGATGATTTGGCCACTGAGTGGACCTGTAACATCGGAATTCGGCTGGCGGACTCATCCTATTTACGGTAATGCCCGCTTTCACAGCGGTATTGATATAGGCGGTGATTATGGCCTTAGCATTGCTGCAGCCGATTCGGGAACGGTTTCTTATGCCGGCTGGATTAGCGGTTACGGTAATACAGTTATCATCGACCACGGTAACGGCATATCAACACTGTACGGCCATAATCAGTCACTTACTGTCAGCGTGGGACAAAACATATCACAAGGCGATATTATCGCCCGCTGCGGTTCTACGGGCAATTCCACCGGACCGCACTGTCATTTTGAGGTTCGTGTTAATGGAGAACCGACCAGTCCTTACAATTATCTTTAATTAATTGGTGGTAAAAATGAAAAAAATATTAAAGAATATAATAATTGCTTTGTTGATAGCAATATTTTCTTCGCTGTCGACACTTGCCGTTATCTATTATGCGCTCGGCTTCAATCAGCAGGGATTTTTCAATCTTATGCGCTTTATAACGGCATACCGTTTTATTGAAATGAAGTATGTAAATGATACAAGTGATGTCGATTTAATTGACGGTGCCATTGACGGTATGGTGAAATCACTTAATGACCCGCATTCCAATTATCTTTCACCGAAAATGTACCAGAACTTGATGGAACAGACTCAAGGTTCTTTTGCCGGTATCGGGGTCATCATGGGCATGGATAATGACAAAAACATTCATATTGTCGGCGTGCTGGAGAATTCGCCGGGACTTAAGGCAGGGTTGCAGGTCGGCGACCAGATAACAGCAGTTGACGGAACCTCCGTCACTCAGATGGCATTTGACGAAGTGGCGGCGCATGTACGCGGCGAACCGGGAACGAATGTTGTAATTTCGATTGTGCGTAACGGCACACAGCAGGATTTTACAATCACACGCGATAATATCAAATTGAAAACGGTTGCCCATGAAATGATGGAAAACAATATCGGTTATATTCAGATTGCCTCTTTTTCAGAGGATACGGCACAGGAATTCAGCGACGCATATACTGATTTAAAAAATCAGGGAATGAAAGGCTTAATACTTGACCTGCGCAATAATCCGGGCGGTCTTTTGACAACCTGCGTAGAAATAGCTAAAAATCTCGTACCGAAGGGCGATATTGTTTCCATTGTGGATAAAGACGGCAACAAGGAGGTATATTCCTCCGATTTGGAACAGGTACCGTATCCTATAGTGGTTTTAATCAACAATAACAGTGCCAGCGCATCGGAAATTCTCGCCGGTGCAATTCAGGATACACATTCGGGTACGATTATCGGCACGACCTCCTACGGTAAAGGCTCCGTACAGACAATTCTGCCGATGATGGATGACGATGCAGTGAAACTCACTATAGCAAAATACTATACACCGAGCGGTCGCTCCATTGACGGAGTAGGCATTACACCAGATATTGAGGTACAGCTCGATGAAAATTCCGCTGTAGACGTACAACTCGATAAAGCCAAGGAAGTTTTGGGAACTAAAATATCTCAATAAAAATTCAGGACGACAGTTTTATGCTGCCGTCCTTTTTACGTTGTGCAAAAATCTTTTATGTATAAAGTATTGCAATTGCTTATACTGGCCAGATATTTTTACTGAAACGACAAGTGTTTATATAAATATCTTTTATGTTTTTACCGTTCCATAATAAATAAATATTTAATATTGCTGTTGGTTATGCTATAATAAATATAATTCGATTAATTTTATTTATAGAATTACATACAGGATTTTCTTAAGGGGGATAATAATGGAACTTAAACAGTTAGAATATTTTCAAATGACGAGTCGTTTGAAAAATATCACACGAGCTGCTAAAAGACTTTCAGTTTCTCAGCCTAATATTACCGTAGCCATAAAAAAATTGGAAGCTGAATTAGGTATACAGTTATTTGAACGTAGTCAGAAACAACTTTCTTTAACACCGGAGGGAGCTGTTTTTTTAAATCGCATAGAGCAGGCATTGCGCAATATTCAGGATGCCGTTTTAGAAGTCAATGATTATAAACAACTGCAGAAGGGCACTATCAAAATCGGTATTCCTTCGATGATTGGTGCATATTTATTTCCAAAAATCTTTTCCGGATTTCAAAAGAAATTCTCTCATTTGGATATCTATTTGTACGAAAAAGGTTCCATGTCCATTCGTGAGTCCCTGGAACGCGATGAGCTTGATTTCGGTATCGTGATTATTTCCAATGCTTCACCGAGCCTGCAGCTTCTGCCGATGTCAACCAATCAGGTAGTAGCCTGCGTTCCGGATACACATCCGCTGGCGCAAAAAGACAGTTTTTCATGGGAAGATATTCATGACATCGATTTAATCATGCTGAAAGAAGGCTCTTTCATTCGCAATATGATTTTACAAAAACTGAAAGACAATAATATTAAACCTAATATCGTATTAGAGTCCAACCAGATAGAAACGATTAAAGGTCTTATTTCCAGTAACGTCGGTATGGCCTTTCTGCTTGATTTTATAGTACAGGATACGCCGCATATAAAGACACTGCCGATTGAAGACCCTATTTTGGTTGATGTAGGCCTGGCATGGAAAAAAGACCGCTATATATCCAAAGCAGCCCAATCATTTATTAACTTCTGTCAGGAAACACTCAATAAATAATAAAAAAAACATCTATGAAATTATTTATCATAGATGTTTTTTTCTTATGCCTTATTAGTTATAATTGCTTCAATGGAAATACCTTTCGGCGCATATAATACCATTTTTTTCGTAATCTGTTTCACGGAACCGTCAAGTACATAGCAGGCACCGTTCATAAAATCACAAATACGGATTTGTTCGCTGGCTTCGATTTTTTCGAAATTAATCAGCACCGTTTTTGACTCTTTTAACGCATCCGCAGCAAATCTTGTATCATTGAAATTAGTCGGTTCAAATACAAGAATTTTAATATTGGCCTGTTTGTACACTTTTAAACTCGGACGTTTTTCTTCTTTCGGCGAAAGTGTTGCCGGTTCAACATTGGTATACACGGCAGGACCGTTTACGACTTTCTTGCTGATAGTAGCGACTTTAGCTGTTTTTTCCGTTTCTTTGGCTTTTTCTGCCGGAGTTTCAACAACTTCAACTTCTTCTTCCGGAATTAAGTATTTTGTTATTTTAGACAAAAAATCCATAATCTCACCTCAAATACATAGTTAAAAATAAAATAACAGATATAGTATTCTTCTAGCAAAATTTATAAAATCCTGCAATAAATAATATATTCTCACAATTTATTTACAGGAAAGAAGAAACGATAAAAATTTTACCGTTTCATTCATTCCGAAATAATAGCTTAAAAATAATTTTATTTTGCGTTTTTACGCATACGACCGCGCTGTGCTTTATCGAGAATTGTTTTTCTCAGGCGAATACTTTCTGGCGTAACTTCCACCATTTCATCCTTATTGATGTATTCCAGAGCCTGCTCCAAACTTAAAATACGCGGCGGAGTGAGGCGGATAGCTTCATCGGAGGAAGAAGAACGCATATTGGATACGTTTTTCTTTTTGCACGGATTTACGTCCATATCAAGTTCACGGCTGTTTTCGCCGATAATCATACCTTCATAAACCATCTGGTTCGGAGAGATGAACATTGTTCCACGGTCCTGCAGTGTATAGATACCGTACGGTGTTGTTTCGCCCTGTTCGAATGCAACGAGAGAGCCGCGGCTGCGTCCCGGGATATCACCTTTATACGGCGCATAACCACGGAATACATGGTTCATGATACCGTTACCCTTCGTATTTGTTAAAAATTCGGAGCGGAAACCGATAAGACCACGGGCCGGAATAGTAAATTCAAGACGCAGATAACCTTTCAGTTCCGTCATGTTGGAAAGTTCAGCTTTACGTGTACCGAGCGATTCCATAACTGTACCCATAAATTCCTGCGGTACTTCAATCGTCAGATTTTCAATCGGTTCACAGAGCTGACCGTTGATTTCTTTATAAATAACTTCCGGTTTGCCGATTTGCAGTTCATAACCTTCACGACGCATTGTTTCAATCAGAATTGATAAATGCAGTTCACCACGTCCGGAAACTTTGAATGTATCCGGGCTGTCCGTTTCTTCCACGCGCAGGCTTACATTCGTTTCCGTTTCTTTGAATAAACGGTCACGCAGATGACGGGACGTTACGAACTGTCCTTCACGGCCGGCAAAAGGACTTGTATTAACGCCGAATGTCATGGAAAGAGTCGGTTCATCGATATTAATTGTCGGCAGTGCTTCCGGATTTTCCGCATCGGCTACCGTATGACCGATACTTGCACTGGTAAGACCGGTAAGAGCTACGATTTCACCGAGCGGTGCTTCTTCTACTTCCACACGTTTTAAGCCCTGATAAATATAAACTTTACCGATACGTTCTTTTGTTTCACCATCACCGCTGATAACTACGACATTCTGACCGGCTTTTACCGTACCGCGCATAACACGGCCGATAGCCACACGGCCTACGTAATCATCAGAATCAAGCGTCGTAACCATTAATTGAAGCGGACCTTCGATATCGCCCTGCGGTGCCGGAATTTCTTTAACCAGTAAATCCATAAGCGGCTCCAGACTGTCGCTTTCATCGTCAAGATTAAGTTTGGCGATACCGTCACGGGCAATGGCATATACAACAGGGAAATCGAGCTGGTCATCATCAGCACCGAGTTCCATAAATAATTCTAAGACTTCATCATAAACATCATCGATACGCTGGTCAGGACGGTCGATTTTATTGATGACTACGATAGGTTTTAAACCCTGTTCCAAGGCTTTGCGCAAAACGTATTTCGTCTGCGGCATAGGACCTTCGGAAGCATCAACAAAGCCGGGCGAAAGTCAATGTGTGGAGCTTTCTTTGCCAATCGCAGAATTA
>USIX01000091.1 GCA_900554895.1 uncultured Megamonas sp.
TGTTCCGCCGTGGGGTCCGTCCATTGACGGTCTTAATATTGACAATATCGTAACGTATGTAAAACCGAATACTGCTATGCACGGCAAATGGAATGATGTGCCGGAAGATATAAAAGATACATTTGAAAAACTCGGCATACCGCAGGCAGAACAAAAATCGCTTGCCGGCGTAGGAGCGCAGTACGATTCGGAGGTCGTTTATCATAATTTAAAAGAAGAAGTAGCAAAACTGGGAGTTATCTACACCGATATTGAAACTGCTCTGAAGAGTCCGTATGAACCGATGATTAAAGAACATTTCATGAAGCTCGTTACACCGCGCGACCATAAATTTGCCGCATTGCACGGTGCAGTCTGGTCCGGAGGCTCATTCGTCTATGTACCGCCGGGTGTCAAAGTGGATATCCCGCTGCAGTCATATTTTCGCCTGAATGCCGCCGGTGCCGGACAATTCGAACATACATTGATTATTGTGGATAAGGGTGCCGATTTGCATTTTATCGAAGGCTGTTCCGCACCTAAATACAATGTTGCCAACCTGCATGCTGGCTGCGTGGAACTGTTCGTCTCAGATGATGCCAAACTCAGATATTCCACTATTGAAAACTGGTCGAAAAATATGTACAACCTCAATACGAAACGTGCTAAAGTAGGCAGAAACGGCACAATGGAATGGATTTCCGGTTCATTCGGCTCACATGTCTCCTATCTTTATCCCATGACAATTCTGGCCGGGGAAAACGCCAAAGCTGAATTTACAGGAATTACTTTTGCTGGTAAGGGACAAAATCTCGATACGGGAGCCAAAATGGTTCATAATGCTAAAAATACCTCTTCTTTAGTCAACACAAAATCCATTTCCAAAGACGGAGGTGCCAGCACTTTTCGCAGCAGCGTCGTTGTAGCCAAAAACGCTCCTGGCAGTAAAGCACTTGTTTCATGCCAGTCACTGATGCTTGATAATATCTCCCGCTCCGATACTATACCGGCAATGGATATTCGCACAAATAAAGCTAGTGTCGGCCATGAGGCAAAAATCGGACGCATAAGCGACCAGGCAATATTTTATCTCATGAGCCGCGGATTGAGTGAAGCTGCCGCACGTGCCATGATTGTAAACGGCTTTGCCAATCCCGTATCTAAAGAACTGCCGGTAGAGTACGCGGTGGAAATGAACCATCTAATTCAACTGGAAATGGAAGGAGCTATCGGCTGATATGGAAAATAAAATTATTATAAACAATGCAAACACACTGCCTGTTCCTACCTGGCGCTGGCTTAAATTGAACGACAGCACCATTTCCTGTGAAAATACGGGAAATTATACTGTTATTGAACCGCAGACAGGAAACGTGCCAGATGGCATAAAAATAAAAAACGGTGTTCCGGAAAATTTCCCGCAGATAAAAACGGGTATAGGTGAGGCCGCAAATAAATTTACAGCAGCACATGCCTTAAATAAAAAAACTATTATCATTAAAGAAAACACTACCGTTTCCGAGCCTGTCAGCCTTATTTACAAATTGGATAACGACAATTTCCTCGTTACGGACGACTATGTATATGCGAAAAAAAATTCGCAGGCAACGCTGATTTTTGTATATTCCTCACCATATAAAGCCCAAGGTTTTCATGCAAGCAGTTTAAAAATATTTGCCGAAGAAAATGCCCGCATAAATATCATTCAAATACAGACTCTCGGTGAAAAATTCACTAATTTTGACGATATAGGCATACAATGTGATGATAATGCTGAAATTCTTGTAAAACAGATTGCACTCGGCGGCAAAAACAACTGGCTCGGCATAAACGGCGATTTAATGAACAGCAATGCACATCTGAATTTAAATCTTGATTATATCACAGCTAAAGACCAAAGCCTTGATATAAATTATGTTGCCAATATTTACGGTAAGAAAAATAATGTTCAGATTTCAGCTAGCGGCATTTTAATGCACAACGCCAAAAAAATTATGCGCGGAACACTGGATTTCAGACAGGGCTGCAAAGGTTCCATCGGAAACGAAAACGAGAATGTTCTACTGCTTGATGAAGATATACAGAATAAATCCATTCCGTTAATTCTCTGCAATGAAGACGATATCGAAGGCAATCATTCAGCTTCCATCGGTGAAATGGATGAAGCTCAACTGTTTTACCTGTATACGCGCGGTCTTGATGACAGGCAAATTCGCCAAATGCAGCTTAATTCCAAAATTCAACTGCTTTGCCGTGATTTGCCGGAAAAACTGCACTCATATATTTTAGATTATCAAAAGGAGGCATTTTAATGTTTCGTCAGGATTTTCCCATATTAAACGACAGACATAATCCCGTCGTATATCTTGATAATGCTGCCACTACGCAAAAACCCCGTTCCGTTATTGATGCTATGCAGGATTACTACACTGCTCAAAATGCCAACCCGCTGCGCGGCCTATACTCTCTAAGCGTTAAAGCAACAGAAGCATATGAACAGGCACGCCGCACCGTCGCCGATTTTATCAACGCCAAAGAAAGCTGTGAAATCATCTTCACTCGCAATGCAACTGAGTCTTTAAACCTCATAGCTTACACTTACGGCATGGAAAATATTCATTCCGGTGATGAAATCGTAATCTCCATTATGGAACATCACAGCAATATTCTGCCGTGGCAAATGGTAGCCAAAGCGAAAAATGCTGTTTTGAAATATATGTACACGGATACAGAAGGAAATATATCCGACAAAGAAATTCTCACTAAAATCACGGAAAAAACCAAAGTTGTTTCCGTAACGCAGATTTCCAATGTTCTCGGTGTCAAAACACCGCTGGAAAAAATCATCGCCCGTGCCCATAGTGTCGGAGCCGTTGTTATTGTCGACGGAGCCCAGGGGGCACCTCATCTTAAAACGGATGTACAGCAGCTGGAATGCGATTTCTATATTTTCTCCGGACATAAAATGCTTGCTCCTATGGGCATCGGCGTACTGTACGGGAAAAAAAATCTACTGGAAAAAATGCCTCCGTTTCTGCGCGGCGGTGAAATGATTGATATCGTAACCGAGCAGGAGGCTACATTTGCACCGCTGCCGGAAAAATTTGAAGCAGGCACGCCAAACGTATCCGGTGCCGTCGGACTTAAAACTGCTATTGATTATTTGAACAATATCGGTTTTGATAAAATTGAAGAGCAAGAACAGCAGCTTATGCAAATTGCTCATACCGAACTTTCTAAAATACCGCATGTAACGATTTACGGTCCGAAAAATCCTGCTAAACGATACGGCGTTCTGAGTTTTAATATCGAAGGCGTCCATCCGCATGATGTTTCATCTCTCGTCGATTATCACGGCAATATCGCTCTTCGTGCCGGTCATCACTGCGCTCAGCCGCTTTTAAAATTTCTAAATACATCTTCCACCAATCGCATCAGTTTCTATTTCTACAACAATAAAGAAGATGTTTATAAATTCATCGAACAGATTAAACAAGTAAGGAAATGGATGGGATATAATGATTAATTTATATAATGAAATTCTGACACAGCATAATATGTATCCTGCCAATAAATACGAACTGGAAAATGCAGATTACCGTCAGCACGGCATCAACCCGACCTGCGGTGATGAAATCACGCTCTCTTTGAAATTAAACGGCAACATCATTGAAGAAGCGGCTTTTACCGGTATCGGCTGTGCCGTGTCGCAGGCTTCCACCGATATCATGATAGATTTAATGCTTGATAATACAGTGGACCATGCTAAAGAACTGTGCCGTCTGTTTATCGGCATGATACAAGGTACTATTACCGACGAACAGGAACTTGCTCCGCTTGACGAAGCCCTGACTTTTAAAAATATCGCCAGAATGCCAGCACGTGTCAAATGTGCCACTTTAAGCTGGCATACAATGGAAACTCTGTTAAATAAAGCTGCCTCTCAATCAAAAATTCAATAAAAAAGGTATCTATCTGCGCTGCAAAACAGATAGATACCTTTTTATATTATTGACGGATAAATGTCAGCAATATCGTATCTTTACCGTACTTTGTTTTGACATTTTCATAGTCTTTCATTTCTACAGGCGTTATAACCACAGTCTTTAATGCGGGATTTAATTTATTCAGTTTTTCCACGACACCTAAGTGTTCATCTCCGTGGAAAGCTCCCTGCACGTGCAATATTTTTGTATCTTTATGCGCATTGGCAAAAAGGCTGATACTTTCCGCCATTGTATCATCTTTCAGACACTGTGCTTTATAAAATAATTCAATGCGCTCCGGTGTCATTATCATGGGACTTCTGTCTGAGCCCTGCAACATGTAATTTTTAAATTTATCATAATATGCTTCGTATCCCACCAAATGTTCTTGCGGTAAATAAATTCTATCTGTTTCACTGATTAAAGAGAAATCCCCTGTTTTGGCGTATTGAGCCGCAATGCGGCGCGGAATATTGGAAGCCAAAACGAATACATCATTTTCTTTGGCAAATTCAACAAGCGGCCTGTAATCCGGCAGGTAATTATTCCACGGACGTGAAGCAGCTAAAAATTCCTCCTCTGTAATTTTCCCCTGCAAATACCCGTTCATATCCTGCTGAACATCACGTTCAAACATTTCCATTGAAAGTATCATTTGCGGATTTTTCTTGTAATATTCAATTAAAAAATTACGTTCCGCCTGATGTATTGCAGTCTGGTCATGGTATTCGTCAAAGAATACCACATCATAATCAGAAGCAATTTCCACTGCCTGCGATAAGGAAATTTCCTTATCATCATGATAATATTTGACCTCTGTACTGTTTTCCTGTGCAAACCCTGTTGCTCCCATACAGCCACTCAAAATAAAGCTGCTGCATATAAGTATCTGCATAAATTTTTTCAATTTAAACAACTCCTTTGCAAATAAAGCGACAAGCCGTGCAGCCTGCCGCTTTATTTCTTATTTTAAATCAGAACGTCCATTCCGCACCGAGACGCCATACCATACCGTCCAAGCCTATATCGCTGATTTTCTTATCGAAGATATTATCTACACCGGCATACACACGATTACCTTCGCCAAATTTTTTATTGATGACAAAATTAGTTGTATTAAAAGTATAATCATTATCATTATAACAGTAGTCATTTGCCCACTGCTGCCATAAAACGGCATTATATCCGTAATCATCATGATCATCATAAATCAACTGCAATGTAGTCATGTTTCTTGTACGGTTATCCAGTCTGCTACCGTCGGATTTATCCGTTGCATCAATCCAGTTGCTTGTTGCTTTAACCGTCCACTTATCGTCAAGATTGCGTCCGATTTCCAATTCTACGCCGTCAATCTCTGCTTCATCTACATTCACATATTGCTGGTCATAGAAACTGCTGCCGATTTGCTGTGTCGTAATTAAATTCTTGACATCATTATTAAAATACGTTATCTTACCGAAATTATTGTCTTTTTCCGCTTCAAAACTGATATCCCAACTCGTCGACTCTTCCGGCTTCAAATCAGGATTGCCGTAAACATTGACAGTTTGTCCACCCATTGCTCTGTGCATTGCCATATACAATTCACTGATTGTAGGTGCTTTAAAGCCTTTACCCCAGTTTGCTTTAATCCTACTGTTATCACTCAGAAAGTAAGTCGCACCTATTTTCGGAGTGGTTTCGCCACCGAAGGAGCTGTCATGGTCATAACGTATGGACGGAATAATTAATAACTTATCATTTACCATCCATTCATCTTGAATATATCCTGCCCATGTTGTAACATCTTTTTCTGAATAGGATTTCGTATTGGTATACCCGTTTCCGCTTTGGCTTACTTCATGTACATTATCTCCGCCATCGCCCAAACGTGTTCCTTCAACTTTATTTTGACGATATTCCGCTCCAAAAGTCAGTAAATGGTCATCACCCAACTGCATGGTATTTTTCCCTTCAATACCGTACAAAGTATATTTCGACTTATCCCAATCATATTTTGGATACATTCCGCCTAAAATACTTTCCATCGGTCCCGGCAGATTATCACGGTAATTATACAATTTATTTTCTTTATCCAGCTTACTGTAAAAAGCTCTAATCATATAATCACCGCTGTCCGTTTTGCCGCTGTAACCTAAGCTGTAATCATAACGCTTATAATCATACCATTCCTTTTTATCTTTATTTGTTTGAAATACGCCTGAAGAAGTCCAACTATCGGCATAGTTAGCTTTTGTATGCTCATTATAATAACCAAGCGTTAAATCAATCTGTTTATTATTACCTAAATCATACGTACCGCTGAAATTAAAATCCTGTATCGGTCCGTAGTAATTACTGCCTTCATCACCAGCATGCATATTTTTACGTACATCGGTAAAACGAGCATCAAAAGTAGAACTGAATTTGCCCTGTTTGCCGAAATCTATATGGTAATAATTATTGAGTGCGTCAGAACCTGTGGAAAAACCTATCATCGCCGAAGGTTTCTCCGATTTTTTCGTGATGATGTTGATTACACCGCCGAGCGCGTCGGAGCCGTACTGCGCCGAAGCACTGCCTCGTACGATTTCAATACGTTCAATATTGGACAAACTGAGTCTTCCCAGTGCATAGACATTTTGAGTTGCACTTGTATCCTCACCAGCAAAACGTCTGCCGTCCACCAGTATCAATGTATGGTTTGTACTCATGCCGCGAATCATTACATTATGACCTGCCATACCGGTGGAAGTTACATCAATATTTGAAGCAAGACGCAGCGCAGAATAAACATCCGTTGCACCGAGTTTTTCAATATCTTCTTTCGTGATTACTTCCACCGTCTGCGGCACTGCCTTAACTTCTTCCTGTGTACGAGTAGCCGTTACGACGACATCCGGCGTTTTTACTGTATCTGCATTGGTGCTGTTTTCGGCAGCATATGTAGGTACGGATAAACTTAACAAAATTGATAAAGTTAAAAGTGCTGATTTTTTCTTTGCAATACTCATTATAAATCTCCTTTTATAAATATAATCATTATCATTAAAACTGATAAAAATATTTTTTACAAATCCGTAAAAACGTATTCATTCATTAAAAATTATAATCCGACAGAGATTTAACGGCATTTGCCGCCGTCAAAATCTCAAAATCGGAATATAACCAACCATCATCGATAATTCATCAATTTTCAATTTTCTTTTTAAATGTATTCATAGCTTTTTCGGTAAGCCATTCATTAATTGATGTCTTTGTATTTAAAAATTTCTTGGTTATTTCAATTAAACTCTGTGTGATATTCTTCTGCCAGTACTGTCCGGCTACAGTCATCTTGTACATATGACCCTTTTTGGTAAATAAACCATGTTCGGTCCATATATCCAGCACTGTTTCCAGCTGCATAAGCTCGCTGTTGTATTTTTTTGCCAACTTGGTAAGATTTACACCGCAGCTCTCTGTCTGGTCCTGAATATCCTTATACAGCGAAGACAGTTCCGGTGCTTTCAGCATAAACATTATCGGCACTTTCCCCTTATCTACGCTTTCCATATATTTTTTTAAATCACGCTGCAGATATACGGAAATATCACCGATAAAGCCGCCCGCACCGGAGCCGAACGGTATTACATCAGCATCCGTCTTGGCAAGTGTATTGTACAGGCTGCGTTCACGGTTCGATTTTGCCCAATGGCATACACTGAGTCGTTTATAATTCGCCTCTTCCAGAAATTCGACGGCTGCTTTTAAATACTCCGCCTGCTCGGCACTTGTTGCCACCGGCGGCAGCCTGCCCGTATCAAGTGATTTTTTTAAAAGACTCTTTTCAAATACATTAAGCTGATATAAATCCATGCCGTCAATCGGCAAATCATCAATTATTTTTAAATCCTCAACGAATTTCTTCACTGTCTGATACGGCAGTCCGTAAATTAAATCCACAATGATGACCGCCTGATTATAACCTGCCGCTCTTTTCAGATTTTCAATAACAGCCTCTTTCGGGTCTACTCTGCCCAGGCACTGGCGTATTTTCGTATCAAAAGACTGAACACCGATGGAAATACGGTTCACACCATGCTTGAACCATACATTCAACTTCTCGTCCACCAAATCATGCACACGCGCTTCCATAGTGATTTCACAGTCATTGGCAAGCGGCAGGCACTCGTTTACGGCTTTCAGCAGTCTGTCTGCATTTTGCGGCGACAGAGTACTCGGTGTTCCGCCGCCGAAAAATACGCTGTGAATAAGTCCTTCCTGTACATAACGGTAGCTCTTCGCCATTTCCATCTGTTTTATAAGCCTGTCTATATACATTGTTTCTTTATCTTCATTGGCGTAATTTTGAAAAAATCCACAGTATATGCAAAGTTTTTCACAAAACGGAATATGAATATACGCTGCTTTTTTATCCTTCACTGAACCTTTACTGTTCATCTGATTTTGCCATGTCTTCTGATGCAGTGGCGGAAGTATCATACTGCCTCCGGCATTAGGATGGTCGGGGCGTCTTTTTAAAAATGCCTCATTCAAAGGATTGTCAGATTTTATGCCTAAAAGTTCATCATACTTTTCCTGCGGCAATCCTTCCAAAATTTCTCTTACTGTTTTGCCCATTAATTTCTCCAATTTTTCTTTTTAATCATTACACATTTTAGCTTTAATTTCCGCAAACACGGCTCTGGCCTTGGCCAAATCCTGCGCATCCGGGTGAGTGCTGGCTCTGCGGTGGCGTTCCAGACGTTTTTCATCTACGGCATGGAAATTTTCCTTCGATACTTTCGTGCCGAACATTTTCTTCATCATTTCCAGTAGTTTAGGGTCTATTTTACCCTGACAGATGAATTTTCCCATAAGCTCATTGGAACTATCCAGCATATCTATACCGTTTTGCAGACTCTTTTGCGCGTGTTCCGTTTCCGGTTCCGCACCAAGCGTAGCAAAGACAGCCACCTTACTGTTTTTGACTGATTTTAAGTATGCAGCAGCCTTTGCGTCAGCCGTACCTTTATCCACCCAATAACCAACAACGACCAAGTCGTAACCGCTATAATCGGGATTGTCTTCCACTTTAAAAATATCGCAATCTGGAGCCAGAACTTCTGCAATAGCTTCTCCTACCATTTTCGTATTGCCGGTCAGACTGGAATAAACAATTAACGACTTCATTTATAAACTCCTTTTCATTTTTTATTTATATTATAACTCTTATTTTGTTCATTTTTCTTTGAACACAAAGAAAAACGAACCAAAAATCACCTAAAGGTATAAGATATCTCTAAGCGATAAATCGCAAAGAG
>USIX01000092.1 GCA_900554895.1 uncultured Megamonas sp.
TTTATGAAAATACTATTAAATTTATATAAAAAGTTTAATCATTGGAGGTTTTGTATGAAAAAATACTGGGAAATTCTGCCCGTTGACGAAAAAAAACTGCAGTTCCTGACAAAAAATCTGCATATTTCACCGCTGCTGGCGCAGGTTCTGGTACGAAAAGATTTTTCTCCAGAAGAAATAAAAGCATTTTTAAATCCGGAATCTACTTCCTATCATGACCCTTTTCTGCTGAAAGATATGGATAAAGCCTGCACCCGCCTGGCAAAGGCTCTATCATTGCAGGAAAAAATATGTATTTACGGAGATTATGATGTTGACGGCATTTCTTCAACGGCTCTGCTCGTTACAGTACTGAAAAATATCGGCATGAACGTCGATTATTATCTGCCTGACCGCCACAGCGAGGGCTACGGACTGCATACAACATCGCTCGACAAATTAATTCCGCTTTACGACTTAATCGTCACAGTCGATTGCGGCATCACTGCCATAGAAGAGATTACATATGCCAAAGACAAAATAGACATCATCATTACCGACCATCATCTGCCGCGTGAAACTTTGCCAAAAGCTCTTGCCATTGTCAATCCCAATCAGGCAAAATGTCCGTACCCTTTCAAAAATCTCTGCGGTGTCGGTGTTGCTTTTAAACTGTGCCAGGCACTGTACCAGACACTGCACAAAGATGTAGCCAAACTTGAGCAATATCTCGATATTGTAGCACTCGGAACAGTCGCTGATATCGTCCCTTTAATCGATGAAAACCGCCGTTTTGTAAAAAAAGGTCTCAATAATATTCACAATCTCGGTATGCACGAACTTTTAAAAGTGTGCAATTATGAAACGGATACGATAAATACGGGACATATCGGCTTCGGCGTAGCACCGCGCCTGAACGCCGCCGGACGCCTTACACATGCCAGCAATGCCGTAGAACTCCTGCTTACGAATGATAAATCGACTGCCGCAGAAAAAAGCCTGTATCTTGATACGGAAAACAAAAAAAGACAAGATATCGTTGAAAATATTTTTAATCAAGCCGTTGAAATGGTGGAAAATTCCAGGACAAGCCAAAATAAAATTATTGTTGTCATCGGTGAAAACTGGCATGAAGGCGTAATCGGCATCGCCGCTTCCCGTCTTCAGGAAAAATATTACCGTCCCATCATTATCATCACCGTCAAAGACGGTATCGGCAAAGCCTCCTGTCGCAGTATTGAAGGCTTCCATATGAAAAACGCCCTTGATTTCTGTGCCGATGACTTCGTCGTTTACGGTGGTCATTCAATGGCGGCAGGGTTCACCATTGAAGCAAAAAAAATTCCTGATTTTACTGCACATATTCAATCTTATGCACAGCAAAATCTGCCGGAGGATATTTTAATTCCTGTCTGTAAAATAGAAGCTGTCGTCTATCCCCAGGATATAACTTTGGATTTAATCCGTGAACTTGCATTACTGGAACCTTTCGGCATGGGCAATACGAAGCCGCAGTTTGTCTGTCAGCATCTGTATGTAAGCCAATGCAGAACCATCGGACGCGAAAATACGCATTTGCGTTTCATTTTTGAATATGCCAATCAGCGTTTTACAGCAATCGGCTGGAACATGGCACATTACGCCGAGCAAATTGCTTATAAATATGTAGATATTGTCTTTCAGCCGGAAATCAATCATTGGAACGACAAAGACTACATTCAGTTTAAACTCATCGACATCCGCCTGAGCGATAATCAGCCAGCATTTCTGGAAAAATACCCATCTTACGATACAATCGGCAAAATTTATCTGGCAATACGCAGATTAACAATGCAAAGTTCAGGTACGGCTTTAACCACATCAACCGTAAATGATGCTTTAAAACAATTCTACAATATAAATATAACAAAATACGCCTTAAATACCTGCTTAAAAATCATGCAGGAAATAAACATCGTATCTTTGCCCGATGAAAATACTGTCGTTTTAAATACTGCCCTGCAAACCAAAATGGATATAAACACATCACCGACATTTGCACAAAGATTTCATCCTCAACGGCTTTAAATCCTGTATACAGCCTTTATTTCATTGACTTTAACCTATTAATTAAGCTATAATTAGATAAGTTTTTTTCATTTTTATATATACATACTTTATCATTATATTTCCAAATAATAATATGTATATATTGCAATCATAGAAATATTGGAGGTTGATTAGTTTGAAGTATATGAGCGGTAAAGAAATCCGCAGAAAATATCTGGACTTTTTCGTAAAAAATGGACACTTAGAACTTCCTAGCGCATCTTTAATTCCGGAAAATGACCCTAGCCTGCTTATGATAGGTGCCGGCATGGCTCCGTTTAAAGCTTATTTCACCGGTAAAATGAAACCGCCGTGCACACGCATTACTACCAGTCAGCGCTGTGTACGCACGGGCGATATTGAAAATGTCGGCCGTACTGCCCGTCACCATACTTATTTCGAAATGCTCGGCAACTTTTCCTTCGGCGATTATTTCAAATACGACGCCATCCGCTGGGCTTGGCAGTTTTTAACAGAAGAAATGGAACTGCCGAAAGACAAACTCTGGGCTACAATCTATCCTGACGATGATGAAGCGTACAATATCTGGACAAGTGAAACCGACATCAATCCTGAACATATTGTTAAATTAGAAGACAATTTCTGGGAAATCGGCAGCGGCCCGTGCGGTCCTGACTCGGAAATTTTCATCGACCTCGGCGAAGAACGCGGCTGCGGTTCTCCAACCTGCGGCGTAGGCTGTGACTGCGACCGTTTCCTCGAAATATGGAACCTTGTATTCACACAGTTCGACCGCACCGAAGACGGCAAATACAATCCTCTTACCCATAAAAACATCGATACGGGCTGCGGCTTGGAACGTCTTGCTTCCGTAATGCAAAACAAACCGTCCAATTTCGAAACGGATTTAATGTTCCCTATCATTGAATACGCAAGCAAAGTTGCCAGCCTTGAATACGGTAAAGACAAAGAACAGGATATTTCCTTAAAAGTTATTGCCGACCATGCAAGAAGCATCTCCTTTATGGTTATGGACGGAATTCTGCCTTCCAACGAAGGACGCGGCTATGTACTGCGCCGTTTACTGCGCCGTGCCGTTCGCCATGCACGTATGCTCGGCATTCAGCAGAAATTTCTCGCTGGTGCCGTAGACGTCGTTGCTGAAATCTACAGCGGTGTTTATGACGAACTTACCAATCGCAAAGACTATATTAAAAAAGTCATTACTTTGGAAGAAGAACGTTTTGCCACTACTTTAAATCAGGGTATGGAACTTTTAAATGCGGAAATTGAAAAACTGAAAGCGGAAAATAAAACTGTTCTTGACGGCGAAGTAGGTTTTAAATTATACGATACCTACGGTTTCCCGTGGGAACTTACTGATGAAATTCTGCATGAAAACAATATGACACTTGATAAAGAGTCATTCGATAAAGCCATGAACGAGCAGCGCACCCGTGCCCGCAATGCCCGCAGCGAAAATAAACGTATGGATATTCCTGATTTGCGCGACAGTAATATCGGCGAACTTAAAGTCGACGAAAATATCCGTCAGGCAAAAATCGTCTGCATCTGGAAAAATGCTCAAATCACTGACAGCCTTGAAGACGGTGATGAAGCCGGCGTTATTTTGGACGTAACTCCGTTCTACGCCGAAGGCGGCGGACAGGAAGGCGACATCGGTTCTTTAAAATCCGCTATGGGTAATGCCGTTGTCATTGATACGAAAAAACTGCCGGACGGTACTGTTTACAATATCGTTCATGTAACGGAAGGAAGTCTGCATACAGGCGATAACGTTGAAATCACAGTTGATATGACGAATAAACTTGCTTCCGCCCGCAACCATACGGCTACACATTTATTACAGGCGGCTTTAAAACGCGTTGTCGGAGACCATATCAACCAGGCAGGCTCTTTCGTCAATGCTGACCATCTGCGTTTTGACTTCTCCAGCTTTGAACCGATTTCTCCGCAGCAGTTGCAGGAAGTTGAAGACATGGTCAATGCTGAAATTCTGACCGGACAGAATGTGGAAATTTCTCTCATGAAACAAGATGAAGCCAAAGAAAAAGGTGCAATGGCTCTGTTCGGTGAAAAATACGGCGATATCGTCCGTGTCGTAAATGTTCCGGGCTTCAGCATGGAACTTTGCGGCGGTAGCCACGTCAAAAACGTAGGTCAAATCGGCATGTTCAAAATCATCGGTGAAACAGGTGTTGCTGCCGGTGTAAGACGAATTGAAGCACTCACCGGTAAAGCAGCCGTCAACTATATGAACGAAAAAGCTCAGCTTTTAGCTAAAACCGTTTCCGCTTTAAAAACAACGGAAGCCAATGTTTTGGATAAAATCAGCAGCCTGCTCGCTGAAAACAAGGAAATAAAACAGGAACTTGCTAAAGTTCAGGCTGAACGTGCCAAAGCCGACTCTCAGAAACTTTTAATGGGTCTGGAAGAATACAACGGCGTAAATGTAATCGTCGGCAAAATTCAGGCTGCCAATATGGATGAATTGCGCAACAGTGCCGACCTTATCTGCAACAAATTTGAAAAACCGGGCGTTGTCGTACTCGGTGCCGTACTCGGCGACAAAGTAAACTTCGTTGTAAAAGCCAATAAAGATGCTGTAGCCCGCGGTATTCACGCCGGCAAAATCGTCAAAGAAGTTGCTCAGGCTGCCGGCGGTAACGGCGGCGGTCGTCCTGACATGGCTCAGGCAGGCGGTAAACAGCCGGAAAATCTGCCTCAGGCATTCGATAAAGCTCACGAAATCATCAAAAACCAAATCAAATAACAGAGGAGGCTTTGCGCCTCCTTTTATTTTGGCAGAGCCTTTATATTTTGATACTTAGTGCTGATGAATAATCTACCCGTCGTCATTTAACAGCAAAAAATATAATATAAAGTAGTGTAGATTTAGAAATTAATCAGCTTAACAGGTAAAGCATTATTCCGCTTTACCAAATCAATTAATACAATAGATTAATATTTAACTGTTTTTAAACGGAAACTTTTGTTATAATTAACTTGTGTAGTTAAAACATTCTAACAACTTTTGACTACTGAAAAAAATTGGAAATAAATTTTCTCAGAGGTGATTATGATGTCCAATATTAAAGATGAAACTATGATGTTTAATTTTGGCGCAGATGACGATAAAGCAGCAAAAGCACTCTGTCTTTCCTGCCGTGCTATGCTCGAAAAAGGTTACAGTCCGATAAATCAGCTCGTTGGCTATCTTTTATCTGATGACCCAGCATATATTACCAGCAACAAAAACGCCCGTAATGAAATCCGCCGTTTGGGACGCGATGAACTTTTAGAAGAACTTGTGCGTTTTTATCTGGAAAACAACGAAAATATCAAGAAGGGAACAGAATAGTCCATGCGCATTATGTCCCTTGATGTGGGTGACCGTACTGTAGGTATAGCCGTAAGCGATGAACTTCTGTTTACGGCACAAGGCGTGGAAACAATCCGCCGCAAATCCTATAAAAACGATTTGGGCCGCATAAAAGAACTCAGTCATAAATTTGAAACGACCAAATTTGTAATCGGTCTGCCGAAAAATATGAACGGCACCGTCGGTGAACGCTGTGAAATTGTTAAAGTGTTCGCCGCAAAATTAAAAGAGGATATTCCTGAAGCCGAAATCATCTTTTGGGATGAAAGACTGTCCACCGTTGCCGCTGACCGCTATTTACTGGAAGCGGATATCAGCCGTGCTAAACGCAAGAAAGTAATCGACAAAATGGCAGCCGTATTCATCCTGCAGGGATATCTTGACAGTTTAAGATAATTGGAGAGATTTTATATATATGATTAGAATTGACAGACGTGAAGCCGACCAGATGCGTCGCTTTAAAATAACAAAATACTTTCAGAAGTATCCTGCCGGTTCCGTTCTTATCGAAACAGGCAATACTAAAGTAATCTGTGCCGCCACGCTTACAGACGGTGTACCGCCGTTTCTGCGCGGCAGCGGCATCGGCTGGCTCAACGCTGAATATTCACTTTTACCTTCATCCACACTGACCCGTTCCCCGCGTGAAGCATCGCGCGGACGCCAAAACGGCAGAACACAGGAAATCCAGCGTCTTATCGGCCGCTGTCTGCGTTCCGTAATGGATTTTAAAGCACTCGGCGAGCGAACCGTTACTATCGACTGCGATGTAATCCAGGCGGACGGAGGTACACGCACAGCTTCCATTACCGGCGCCTTCATCGCACTCACTCTTGCGCTAGAAACGATTTACGATCCGAAAAAACCGTTTCCGCTCAAAGACTTTCTGGCAGCCGTAAGTGTCGGTCTTTCCAAAGATAATGAACCGATTTTGGATTTATGCTACGAAGAGGACTCCTCCGCCATCGCCGATATGAACATAGTAATGACCGGCAGCGGTGAATTCGTGGAAATTCAGGGAACAGGCGAAAAACATCCATTTACGCATAAGCAGTTTTCACAAATGCTGGCTTTTGCCGAAAAAGGTATTGATGAGCTCATATCTTATCAAAAAGATATTTTAGGTAATGATTTAGTTTGGAAAATAGGAAGGATTCCTTAATACTGATGAAAAAAATTATTGTTGCAACGAAAAATCAGGGTAAAGTCAGAGAAATGATAACAGCCTTTAAAGATTTGAATGTAGAACTTCATTCTTTAAGTGAATTCGGCTCCTTGCCGGATGCTGTAGAAGACGGTACGACTTTTGCTGAAAATGCTTTAAAAAAGGCCTCTTTTTACGCCAAAGAAACAAACTGTGCCTGTCTTGCCGATGACTCCGGGCTTGAAATAGACGTGCTGAACGGCGCACCGGGTATCTATTCCGCCCGTTTTGCCGGCTATCACGCCGACGATGCCGCCAATAATCAAAAAATGGTGGAAGAACTTGCAAAGAAGAACGTTACGTCTTCCATTGCTCATTACGTGTGCGCACTGGCGTTCGTCGACACCGACGAGGCGGTTTTGACATGTGAAGGAAGATGTTCTGGCATAATTCGCAATTTTGCTAAAGGCAGCGGCGGTTTCGGTTATGACCCGTATTTTTATCTGCCGGAACTTGATAAAACGATGGCTCAAATTACGCTTGCAGAAAAAAATGCTATCAGTCATCGCGGCTTAGCACTGAAAAATATGGAAAATCTACTGCGAGGCTATTTAAAATGAAACTAGGAATTATAAGTGACAGTCATTATAATTGGGATGCCATTGACGAAGCCGTCTGTCTGGCTGATGATGTCGACATCTGGTTTCATGCCGGCGACAGTATTGATGATGCCCAATATCTCGAAAAAGTTTCCGGAAAAAAAGTATATGCTGTTACAGGCAATGTCGACTGGACTTCTGACGGACCTGCCAATATTCTGGTAGACATTGCCGGCATCAGTATTTTCATGACGCACGGTCACACCTATAATGTCAAAGCAACTTTGGATTATCTGAATGAACAGGCTGAAAATCTGAATGCTGATTTTGTTATTTATGGACACAGCCATGTCGGTTTGAAAAAAAACATCGGTGCCAGACTGTTTGTAAATCCAGGCAGCGTATCCGAACCGCGCGACGGTCTTTTCCCGTCATTCATGACAGCTATCATTGAGAATAAACAAATTCACATTGAACGTATATTTATAAAATAAAAATCGTTTATAGATAATATAAATATTCATAATAATATTCTATCTGTATTTATCATCTTTATAGTTTATGCAAATAATATAAATAAAGTATTTGCCGATTTTCTTCTATAAATATATTTTATCCATAAAAGTGAATAGGCTTCAACTTTAATAATATTAAGGCTTTACGGCTTTTTTAGTGTTGAAACACTTCTAAAAATATGCTAAAATTTTCTTTACACAGGGATATTTTTTATTCCGCAAAATTGTAACGATAATGTCCCGCAAACTGAACGGTATTTTGCATATTGTTCAGTTGCGGTGCTTTAATTTGAGATTGGACAATCTCTCAGCAAATATAAATATATCAAAATTTGCTAAAAAGTTTTTACAAACTGTGTCCTCAACCGTCCGTTCATAAACGGGGATTGCCTATAATACTTAGGAAGTTTAATATACACAATTAAACAATGAATAAAAATTAATCTATTGGAGGGGTTATGGTGCGTACAATCCAAGCAGAAACAATTACCCAAGAAGTAGCGCAGATGTGTAAAGAAGCTGCCTACTATTTACCAGGAGACGTTTTCGCAGCTCTTGAAAGAGGCAGACTCAGCGAACAGTCTCCGGTAGGCCGAGACGTACTCGACCAAATTATTGAAAATGCCAAAATCGCTAAGGCAGAAGACAGACCTATCTGCCAAGATACTGGCATGACTATCGTGTTCGTTGAATTAGGTCAGGACGTTCACATTGAAGGCGGCAACTTAAATGATGCTATCAACGCCGGCGTGGCAAAAGGCTACACTGAAGGCTACCTTCGCAAATCCGTTGTTGAAGAACCGCTCTTCAACCGCAAAAACACCGGCAACAATACTCCGGCTGTCATCTACACGGAAGTTGTACCGGGTGACAAACTGACAATCCAGGTTGAACCGAAAGGTTTCGGCAGTGAAAACAAATCCGGTCTTAAAATGCTCGTACCGGCAGACGGTGTTAAAGGCGTTAAAAAAGCTGTTATGGACATCATTCTTCATGCAAGCTGCAATCCTTGCCCGCCTATGGTTATCGGTATCGGTATCGGCGGTACTATGGACCGTGCTGCTGTCATGTCCAAAAAAGCTCTGCTCCGTCCGACCAACGTTCGCAACGCACATCCTGAATATGCAAAATTAGAAGAAGAACTTTTAGAAATGATTAATCAGACAGGTATCGGTCCACAGCTCGGCGGTACTACAAGCGCTCTGGCTGTAAATATCGAATGGGGTCCTACCCATATCGCCGGCCTTCCTGTTGCAGTAACTATCTGCTGCCATGCATGCCGTCATTCTAAACGCGTATTATAATTATTCGGGAGGTACATTTAAATGGCTGAAAAAATTCGCATTACCACACCTTTGACTGAAGAACAGTCTCGTAAATTAAAAGCAGGCGACAGCGTTCTCATCAGCGGCGTTATCTACAGCGCACGTGCGATTTTCCAAGTTACTTAGTCCGGTTCCGT
>USIX01000093.1 GCA_900554895.1 uncultured Megamonas sp.
GGAAACATTGTCAAAAATGCGGAAGATTAACTTCGCCTGAAAATAAATACTGTTATAACTGCCAAAGAGAACAAAAAGAAGAAAAACAAAGACAAATTGCTGAAATTTTATTGGAAGTTCCTTGGATGAAATATCAAGAAATGACCAAATATGTAGATTGCAGTATGGATATGGTAAATAAACAAAGAATTAAGCTGGTACAAATGCTAGCGGGAAAATTAAGACCGGGAATAGATTATCCAGAAAATGATAAAGATAGTTGCGCTTACAGTATAGAAGCGCAGACGGTTGCTATGATGTACAAATCCATTCCGCCTGACAAACTGAATGAGAATATATTAAAAGATATTATTTTTAAGTTACGTTATGATACGGCATATTGGGAAAATAAACAAAAAAAGGACTGAAATCTTTCAGTCCTTTTTATAGTTATTAAGATATACACAGTAAGATAAGAATAATTGTGGATAAGTTATAATTAACGAATATATTTTTTAAATTTATCCACAGAGGTGTTTACAATTAATGTTTCAGGAAAATGCAATTCCTCCAGTATTTCATGTACATATTTATGATTGCCGACATCATTAGCAATATGAGCATCGCTGTCGATAATGAGTTCGGTATTATGTTGTAAGCAGAGTTTAAGCATGGTTTTTATATTATTGCGTGAATTTAAACGTTCGCCTAAAGGGTTTAGTGAACTGTTGTTCAATTCAAGCAGAACATGATATTCTTTAGCAGCTAGAACAATTTTTTCATAATTTACGGGATAATAACCATTATCTGGATGGCCGATTATTTTTATTTTTGGATGTTTCATTGCACCGATTATAGCGTTTGTATTTTCTTCCTGACTGCCCGGGTCAATGCAGTTGTCATGTAGACTAGCTATACCGTAGTCGATTTTGGCAAATCCTTTTTGGGATAAATCCATATTGCCATAATAGTCCATGATATTTATTTCTGCTCCCATGCGTATTTCAATATTATCTTGTTGACGCGGTATTACTTTGAAGTTATAAAAGTAGATTTCATGGCAGGTTCCCGGCATTTTGTTTGTATGTTCAGTTATGCCAATCAGTTTTAAATTTTTATTTTTACCGGCGGCAATCATTTCATTTAATGTACTGTAAGCATGACCGCTGGCGATAGTATGCATATGCGCATCTAAGATATCTATCATAGCAAACATCTTCTTTCATATAGTATTGATGATATGTATATTTTGATGTATGTTTGAAATACTGTCAATAAGGAGTTTTGTATACAAAGTTTAAAAGAATTTGTGATTGATATTTTAGTTAAGTGTGATATAATATTTTTAGCTTAATTATGTAAATATTGTATTAAATTCATAACTATATGTTATAGAATTAATAAATGAGCCGGTTCTATCATATAAGTAAGGCTCTTTTCTATTGTAGACCATAAAATACATTAATGTACTGATAAGTTTTGTTGTAGGAGGTAATTTTTTTATGTTTAAAAGAGTCTTAATTGCCAACCGTGGAGAAATTGCAGTACGTATTATTCGTGCTTGCCAGGAAATGGGTATAGAAACAGTTGCAGTATATTCAGATGAAGATGTAGATGCAATGCATGTAAGATTGGCTGATTACAGCTATAATATCGGACCGGCTGATGCCAGCGAGAGTTATTTGAATAAAGAAGCTTTAATGGAAGCTGCGGAAAATACGGAGGCAGATGCAGTCCATCCGGGCTATGGTTTCTTATCTGAAGATGCTGATTTTGCTGAAATGGTGACGAAAGCAGGCATGACATGGATTGGACCGTGGGCAGATACTATCCGTAAAGTAGGAGATAAAGACGTAGCCAGAGCCGCTATGGTGCCATCCGGTATACCAATGTCTAAAGGCAGTACGCCGCTGGAAAGTAATGAAGATGCTATAGAAAAAGCCAAAGACGTCGGTTACCCTGTTATTTTGAAACCAGTTGCAGGCGGCGGCGGCAAAGGCATGCTCATTGCCAATAACGAAGAAGATTTGAAAAACATCTTAAATATTATCGATATCCATAAGATAAAATATTATTTTGAACATTATATTGAACATTCCCGCCATATTGAAGTTCAAATTGTGGCGGATAATTATGGTCATGTTATTCATTTAGGTGAACGTGAATGTTCGCTTCAGCGTCGAAACCAGAAATTATTGGAAGAATCACCGTCTATCGCACTTACGCCGGATCGCCGTGCTGAAGTCGGCGCTCTCGCTATAAAAGCAGCAAAAAGTGTTCACTACAATAATATCGGTACTGTTGAATTCCTGCTTGATTTACAGACGAACCAGTTCAATTTTATGGAAATCAATCCGCGTGTTCAGGTAGAACATGGTATAACGGAAGCTGTTACGGGTATTGACCTTGTACGTACGCAAATTCGTATTGCAGCTGGTGAAGCATTGGAACTGCAGCAGGAAGATGTTAAGTTTAAAGGTCATGCTATTGAATGTCGTATCAATGCGGAAGACCCGGATAATAATTTCATGCCTTCTCCGGGTAAAGTCGATTTCTTCCTTGAACCGGGCGGCCCGAGAGTGCGTGTAGACAGCGGTGTCTGCGCCGGCCTTTCAATCTCGCCGTATTATGATTCTCTTATTGCTAAAATCATTGTACATGGACGTACCCGCGGTGATGCTATTAAAATCATGCGCCGTGCACTTAAAGAATTCCAGGTTCGCGGTGTAAAGACGACAATTCCGCTTCATCAGCGTATATTAAAGGATGAATATTTCTGCACAGGTGATATTGATACGAGATTTATCAGAAATCATTTCTCTAAATATGTACAGCCTATGACGCCGGCACAGCTTAAGGCTTCTAAAAAGGTTAAGTCGGAAGAGGATATTATTAATGCAATTAATGCAAGTATGTACTATGCTTAATTAATTGCATAACAGAAATAAAAAAATAGAAAGAACCGGATATAAAATATCTGGTTCTTTTTTTGTTTGACAGATATTGGGAAATGGTAAATAATGAATATATTCATTATTGTTTTCGGAAAGGAACGGAGAACGTGAAACACGTTAAGAGGAGAGTTGTGAAAAGTCCTGAAGAAAGAAGACAGGAAATAATAAAAGCGGCAGTGCAGCTGTTTTCGCAAAAAGGCTATGAAAATACTACAATACAGGATATTGCCGAAATGCTGAATATATCGCAGGGACTTTGTTATCGTTATTTTAAGTCAAAAAGCGATATATTTATGGCAGCAGGGGAATTTTACGCACAACAGGTTATGGCACAGATAAAAGCACCATTTCCGGTCGGAATGAATGCTGTAGATAAATTTAATATAATTGTAAAAAGAGCTTTTGAGTATATTGTTAAGCACAGTGAATTTGAAGTAAATGCCAGATTTTACGAATTCAGAGCAGATAGACTGGATTATGTTTCAAAGCAAGTCATTGAAGTGATTATTCCGATTATTGAGCAGGGTAACAAGGAAGGCGTTTTTAATTGTAAAAATGCGGAACAGGTTGGGAAGATATTTATTTTCGGCGTGGTGCATACATTTCATGAAGAAGTACCGAAGAATAATATACGTGAATATGTAAAAAATTTACTGCAGACTTTGCGAGAGTTGCTGATTGGTGTATTGAATGTAAAAAAACCGGAGCTTTTGGGAAAAGGCTGGGCAAATATTTGAAAGTTACACGCTAAGTGATTGTATCACTTAGTTTTTTTATTGACGTAAAACTTCTTTCATAGTAATATTTAAATGAATGAATTTATTCATTAAATAAGAATAAATTTTTATTTGTCCGTGGATTGTTATTTCTTTTTCTTTACGCAGTAGAGAAGAGCATATGCTTCAATAAAGTTGCGCTAAACTAATAAATATAAATACTTTTAAGGAGGGATTGAGATGAAATCGAAAGTATTGTGGATATTTTTGTTATTATCAATATTTTTAGTCACAGGTTGTGGAAAAAATGAGCAGACTGTGGATAACTCTGTATATGTAAAAACACAGCAAGTTTCATACAGTGGAAAAAACAGTGAGGATAATTATGCGGGTACGGTAAAGGGACGGTATGAAAGTAATCTTGCATTTCAGGTCAGCGGGAAAATTTTATCGCGTAATGTAAATGTGGGAGACAGAGTATCCACTGGGGATATTTTGATGATAATAGATGACAGAGATATCAGGCAGAATTTGAATGTGTATGAAGCGCAGGTTCAATCAGCCAGGTCGCAGCTTGATTTGGCTCAGTCAACATTGGCGCGGTATGAGAAATTATATGCGGCAGCAGCCGTTAGTGCACAGGAACTTGACCAATATAGAAATTCCTATAAGAATGCACAGGCGGCATACAACCAGGCGGTAGCTCAAAGACAGCAGGGTCAAAACGCTTTGGGATATACACAGCTTACAGCAGATAGTGCAGGTGTTATCTCCGCTATTTCGGGTGAAGCCGGTCAAGTTGTTTCGGCAGGACAGACGGTAGCAACGATTGTGCAGGACGGAGACAGAGAGATAGAAATTTCCGTGCCGGAGAATAAAATTCAGACAATAAGTATAGGGCAAAATGCAGGTGTAACTTTTTGGGCATTGAATAATACGGCAGTGCAGGGAACAGTGCGGGAAATTTCACCGATTGCCGACTCCGTTGCAAGAACATATAATGTGAGGATAACTTTGGAGCAGATGCCGGCGGATATTCAACTTGGCATGACAGCAAATGTGGTATTTGATGTAGATAATGATACATCATCTATTATTTTACCGCTTACGGCATTGTATCAAACAGAAAATAAAACACAGGTCTGGATTGTAAATGATGAAAACAAAGTTGAATTGAAGGATATTGAAGTGGAAAGCTTTGGTAAAAACGATGTACGGGTTAAAGGCCTTAATGAGGGCGATGTTGTTGTAACGGCAGGTGTGCATAAGCTTTTTACAGGACAGGATGTAAAACTTTTGGATGGTGATGCACTATGAGAAATCTGACGGAAGTATCATTAAAAAATAGAAATCTTGTCTGGTATTTTATCGTAGTGATATTTATTGCAGGTATTTTTTCATATACAAAGCTTGGCAGAATGGAGGACCCGGCATATACTATCCGCCAGATGATTGTAACGGTGGCATGGCCCGGTGCCGATACCGTGCAGATGGAACAGCAGGTAACGGATAAAATTGAAAAGAAACTGCAGGACACACCGGGGCTTGATTACGTGAAAAGTTCTTCGCGTGCAGGCGAAGCTGTAATTTATGTTACATTAAGAGATGATGTGGATACGGATAAAATCCGCTTTACCTGGCTTGAAGTGCGCAATCTCGTAGAGGATATGAAAGCGGATTTACCGGACGGTGTATACGGACCGTATTATAATGACCGTTTTGATGATGTTTACGGTTCCATATATGCCATAACGGGCGACGGCTATTCGTATGAGGAAATGCGCGAAAGAGCGGAAAAAATCAGACGCATTCTGCTAAGTATAGATAATGTGAGCAAGGTGGAAATCATCGGCGAACAGCCGGAAAAAATCTATATCGAAGCTTCCAAAGAAAAATTATCGGAACTCGGCATAAGTCCGCAGGATATAGCGAATGCCGTACAGACACAGCAGCAGATGACGCCTGCCGGTATGGTGGAAACGCAGACGGATAATGTATATGTGCGTTTCAGCGGACAGTTTGCCGATGTGGAAATGCTGAAAAATATGCCGATTAATGCCGGCGGAAAAATTTTGCGTCTGGCGGATATCGCTACAGTGGAACGGCGATTTACAGAACCGGCAGACCCGAAGATGTTTTATAACGGCGAGCCTGCCGTAGGTCTTGCCGTGTCCATGGAGAACGGCGGAAATATTTTACAGTTGGGCGAAAATCTGAAAGATACGATTGAAAAAGTGGAAAAGGCAATGCCGACAGGTCTGGAAATACATCAGGTTTCCGACCAGCCGCAGGTTGTAGAAAATTCCATTGATGAATTTGTCGGTTCACTCAGAGAGGCCGTTATTATCGTGCTTGCCGTAAGCTTTTTGAGCCTGGGCGTGAGAACGGGTATGGTTGTGGCTGGCTGTATACCGCTTGTCATTGCCGGCGTTTTCGTCGGCATGGAAATTGCGGGCATAGATTTGCATAAGGTGTCGCTTGGTGCGCTTATTATATCGCTTGGGCTGCTTGTCGATGATGCCATAATCGCCGTAGAGATGATGAGCGTCAAGCTGGAAGAAGGCTTGAACCGATTTGATGCCGCCTGCTATGCGTACAGAGCGACGGCAATGCCGATGCTCAGCGGTACGCTTATAACGTGCGCCGGATTTATCCCGGTAGCTTTTTCCAATGGTGCAGCATCGGAATTTTGCAAAACACTGTTTCCGGTCGTGGGTATGGCTCTGATACTGTCATGGATTGTTTCCGTTATGGTGGCTCCGCTTTACGGGTATAAAATTATTAAAGTGAAAGTAAAACGCAATAGCGAAGGCCGGATTGACCCGTATCAGAGCAGATTTTATCAGGTATTCCGAAATATATTGCGATTTTGTTTAACACATAGAAAAAAAGTTTTAACCGGAACGATAATTGTATTTATAAGTTCTATTTATTGTCTTGGTTTTGTTAAACAGGAATTTTTCCCTCCGTCGCTTCGACCGGAGTTGGTAGTGGAAATGACGTTGCCGGAGGGCTCGTCAATAAAAGCAACAGAAGAACAGGCACAGAAACTGGCACAGGTTCTGAATGAGCAGCAGGATAAAATAAATAATTTTGCCTATTATACGGGGCAGGGTTCATCGCGTTTTGTTTTGCAGTTTGACCCGGTTCTGCCGAAGGATAATTATGCCCAATTTATAATTACGGCGAAAGATGTGGAAGCAAGGGAATTTTTGCGACAGAAGCTGGCAAAGGTCTTGAATGAGGATTTTCCGGAAGTTAAGTTCAATATAAAACTCATTGAAATGGGACCGCCTGCCGATTATCCTGTAATGTTTCGCGTATCGGGCTACGATTCGGATAAAGTAAAGGAAATAGCCAATCAGATGGCTGACGTAATGCGCAGCGACAGCAATATTTACAATGTTAATTTTGACTGGCAGGAGAAATCCAAAACAATTCATTTGGAGTTGGATCAGGACAAACTGCGTTCCATGGGTATATCAAGCCAGGCCGTAGCGCAAATGCTTTATACGGAAATAACGGGAGCAACGGCGGCACAGTTTTATTCAGGGGACAGAACGATTGATATTGTAATGCGCCTTAAAGATGATGACAGGGATAAGCTGGATGAAATACGCAATCTGCCGATTTATCTCGGTCAGTACGGCTATGTGCCGCTTGAGCAGGTGGCGAAGATAAGCTACAGGGCAGAAGACGGTGTTATATGGCGGCGCGACTTGAAACCTACTATTAAAGTGCAGGGAAGTATCTATGAAGGCACAGCCAATGATGCTACAAATAAAATTGCTGCCAGATTGACAGAAATAGAAAAAAATCTGCCGTTCGGTTATACCGTACATGTTGATGGTAATGTGGAAAACAGTGAAAAATCGCTGAAATACCTTTCTGAACCGTTGCCGGCAATGTTTTTGGTTATAATTACAATTTTGATGTTTCAGCTTAGAAGCGTACAGCTTATGATTATAACGGCGCTGACGGCACCTCTGGGTATCATCGGTGTAAGCTTCGGAATGCTGATATTTGACAAACCTATCGGTTTTGTGGCGATTTTGGGTATATTGGCTTTATCGGGCATGATAATCCGTAATTCCATTATCCTGATTGACCAGATAAAAAAACACATGGCGGACGGCGAAAAACCGTGGGATGCTATCATTGATTCGGCGGTACTGCGTTTCCGCCCGATAATGCTGACGGCGGCGGCAGCAATACTTGGCATGATGCCGCTTGTATCGAGTCCGCTCTGGGGCTCTATGGCGATTGCCATATCGTGCGGTCTGGTGGTAGCGACGATACTGACGCTCTTGATTTTACCGACTATGTACGCAGCATGGTTTAAAATCACGCCGGACAGTGAAAATAAAGTAGCAAAATGATGAGTAATAAGTAAAAAAGGCGTTGTACAGGTTTTAAAATCTATACAACGTCTCTTATTATTGTTATAATGAAAAACAAGGCAAGTAAATTATAATCTAGATTGACTTCCTGTCATTTATGTGATGGGAGGTGATAACATGAGCTACAATGATTTAATCATGATGATAATTGATATCGTTGCTACCAACAACATATCAGTAATCATTGCTTTCTTGGCTGTGTCTCTGTTTATCGCTTATATGTTTAAAGATTAAAAACCCTTTAACATATAGTCAGGCACAAAGTTAACGATAGCGATTTTATCCACCAAATACAAATGACGGTGAAATGTCAGCACGTTGACGGACGTGTTTTAGATATATAATTACTTGCCGTTTTTATTTATTTATGAAATCATTATAACTCATACTAAAAGCTATTTCAATAATATGAAATAGTTTTACTACTCTTTTTGTAGATACAGATGATATATTATCAATTCTGATAAATTTAAACTTCCGCTCGGATTGTAAAATGTTTTTTCAGGTACGAGCTGTTCCATAATCTGCCGTGCTTCTTGCAGTTGTTCATCAGGTATGTCTAAAGATTGAGCAAGTGATTTCCAACTGTCGAAGTAAGCATTATTCATATACCAGCCGGAAGCGGTGTTTAATTTATTTAAAATATATTCAGGAGATTTATTGCAGTACGGCGATAAAAGCAGGCTGTATCCGATATTTTTTAAGCTGAATTTTTGCTCGAGTAATTTCAAAATCAACTTGCTATCCTGATTGAGTTTTTGAGCAAGGTATTTTGCCTGCAATTGTTCAGAGTTTTTTTCGATGTCGTTTTGTGTAATATGCAGTAAATATTCTACATAAGACTGGTTGTAGATTTTTTTCAAGTCAGCAACATAAGTGAACGGTTTTTTTGATATATAGGAAAGAAATGCCGTTTGTTGCAATTCATAGATGCTGAAACCAGAGTTGTAATATTGCCATAAAGTATCTTTATTCAGATTAAAAAATTTACACAGTTTAATTATTTCAAAAGTATCGGTTTTAAGTTTCGGGTCGGAAATATCGGCT
>USIX01000094.1 GCA_900554895.1 uncultured Megamonas sp.
TGCCGTAGGCGCTGTCGGCTGCGGCATTTTAACGCAGTTTTTCCACAGCGCGCCGAATTTTATTTTTATGCTGCTGATAGCAAGTTTAATCCTTTGTTTCATTCTGATTATTTTCAGCCGCGAGACGCTTCCGCCGCGAAAAGGCATTCTGCAATCATTCATTCCTCAGATTAAAGCTCCGCCCAATATAACCAAACTGCTTCTGCCGGCAGGAGCGACATTTGTTGCCGGCTGGTCCATCGGCGGTTTCTATCAGGCTTACAGCGCCAGTATCGCCGTACAGATTTTCAGTCTGTCAGATACTTTTATTGCTTCGATGGTATTCATCTCATTCATTGCTCCGATTGCACTCGGCGCAGCTTGGGCCCGAAACATGAATACTTTAAAAGCGCAAAAATACGGTATGCTCGGTTTTGTAATATCTCTGATATTATTATATATATGTTTATTCGGCAACAATATCATTTATTTTTTCCTTATCAATATTGTAGCCGGAATATTTGAAGGTATCATGTTCACCGGCAGCATGAAGAGCATTCTGGACATAACGGATATAAATGACCGCGCCGGTGTTTTATCCTTAATATACATCATCTCTTACAGCGGAGCTGCTGTTCCCAATTTAATCATAAGCCAGATAGCATATTTATTTGATTTGACACAGCTAACATTATTCTATGTCATACTGTCTGCTGTATGTTGTCTTGTACTGCTAATCAGCCTAAAAAAATAAATAAAATATGCCTACTGTAAAATCTATTCAACAGTAGGCACGTTGTTTTTATATCTTTAAAAAAAATTTTTCAATAAAAATTTTCAAAAAATATTGACTCAAGCCAATTTACATGTTATTATATCTATGTTGATTTTAGTAAAACGTTTTATTAAATTTAAAAGGAATAAAAATAAAAATTTCATAAGGCGGTTTATTTTTTTACACGTTAAGTAAAACGTTTTACTTAACAAAATATGTTTTATAGAGGGTTAAATTTAGAAAAGAAAGTGAGAGAACAATTATGGCTAAATTAATTCAGTATGATGATGGTTATTTAAACAGAACACCGATATTTCAGTTTGTATTACTGTCCTGTTTATTTGCGCTTTGGGGCGGCGCTGCAAGTCTTAATGACATTTTAATTACTCAGTTTAAATCGGTATTTTCATTGAGCGATTTTGCCAGTGCACTGGTACAGAGTGCTTTTTACGGTGGTTACTTTCTGATTTCCATTCCGGCTTCCGTGGTAATTCGTAAAACTACGTATAAATTAGCAATTATGATTGGTCTTATCTTCTATATCGGAGGCTGCAGCCTGTTCTTCCCTGCTTCGATGATGGCAACTTATACAATGTTCCTTGTAGCAATTTTTGCTATCGCTATCGGCCTGGGCTTTTTGGAAACGGCTTCCAATACGTACAGCACAATGCTCGGACCGCGTGAATATTCCACGCTTCGCTTAAACATCAGTCAAACATTCCAGCCAATCGGTTCTGCTTCCGGTATTCTGCTCGGTAAATATCTTGTTTTTCAGGAAGGTGACAGTCTCGCTTCCCAGATGGCTCAGCTCACTCCGGAACAAATTCACGTATTCAGACTGCAGATGCTTCAGCATACACTCGAACCGTATAAAATCATAATCTGTATTCTTGTTGCCGTATTTATCCTGTTTTTAATCACAAAATATCCTAAATGTAAAGTTAAATCCGTTGCCGAAGACACGACAGCAAAAGTTTCTTTGGGTGAAACGCTGAAATATCTTGCCGGAAACGGTCTGTTCAAAAGAGGTATTCTGGCTCAGTTCTTATATGTAGGTATGCAGGTTGCCGTTTGGTCTTTCACAATCCGTCTGGCACTCGTATTGATGCCGCATATTAATGAACGTGCTGCCGCTGACTTCATGGTAATCAGTTTTGCCTGCTTCTTTGTCGGTAAATTCATTGCCAATTTCCTTATGACAAAATTCTCTGTTAATAAAGTTCTGCTTGCTTATTCTGTAATCGGCTGTCTTTTAATTATGTATGTTGCATTCATGCCAAATCTTACAGCTATTTATGCTGCCGTAGCAATCAGCATTTTAATGGGTCCTTGCTGGGCTACTATTTATGCAGAAACTTTAAAATCCGTAGAAAAGAAATATACAGAAACAGCCGGCGCAATCATTGTTATGTCTATTATCGGCGGTGCCGTTATGCCGGCAGTACAGGGATTTGTCTCTGATATGACAGGCTCTATGCAGTTTTCGTTCATCGTTAATTTCTTCTGTTTTGCTTACATTGGTTATTATTTCTACCACAAAATTAAAATTGAGCAGTAATTTTCAGATTTAGAGGAGTTTAGACAATGAAAACTAAAATATATTTAAAACGGGAATATTTTGTACAACAGCCAGCAGAAATTTTATGCAGCAACGAATTTTCAGTAAAACTGTTTTGCTATCCTGTCGGCGTGGAAGCAGTGGAAATCTCCAATTCACGCGGGAAAATAATCGTACTTCCGTATATGGGTCAGATTATCTGGCGGGCTGAATTCGACGGTATTGATTTAACGATGAAAAATATGTTTTCCCAGCCGAGAAAAACGAATAATATGCTGGATACTTACGGCTGTTTCGCTTTTCATTCGGGACTTCTCGCCAGTGGCTGCCCATCGCCGGAGGATACGCACCCGATGCACGGTGAATTCTGCTGTGCCGACATGGACAAAGCCTGGCTGGAAATTGATGAGGACAGCATAACGCTCTACGGCGAATATGAATACTGCCAGGGATTCGGTTACCGTTATACGGCACATCCCAGTGTTCAATTAAAAGCCGGTGCTAAAAATATCACAATCGGCATGAACGTAAAAAATACGACAAGCGTTCCTATGCCTCTGCAATATATCTGCCATATCAATTATGCCTATGTTGATAAAGGCGAATTTACGGCGAATATTCCGGATAGTGCCTTTAAGCTGCGTGAAACTATTCCGAGTCATATAAAACCTACGAAAGAATGGTTCACCTATACGGATGAAATAAAGAAAATGCAGGCGGAAGGCAAAACACTGAAAAAACTGGGCGACCCTGGATTATACAATACGGAAATCGTCTTTTTGGCCGACAACATTGACAAATATACAGACAAAGCGGAAGCTGAAATTACTTCTCCGCACGGTTACACTTTCAAAACGCAGTTTTCCACCCAGCAGTTCAAACATGCTATCCGCTGGATTATGTACAACGGCGACCAGCAGGTTTCTTCGTTCATCATTCCGGCCACCAGCAGACCGGAAGGCTTCCTTGCAGCCCAAAAAGCAGGTCATCTGATTATGCTTCAACCAAACGAAACAAGAGAATTTTCCGTTACAACCGGTTTAAAATAGTATAATAGAAGCAAAGGAGGTTTTTTGATGAAAATTTTAAATTTCGGTTCTTTAAATATCGATAAAGTATATACTGTAGAAAATATCGTTAAGGGCGGTGAAACGGTAGACTCTTTAAACTTTGCGGAAAATGTCGGCGGAAAAGGTTTAAATCAGTCTATTGCCATTGCCAAGGCGGGCGGCAAAGTGTATCATGCCGGCTGTATCGGCAAGGACGGAGCAATTCTGCTCGATACTCTAAAAGAAAACGGTGTAGATATTTCACTAATAAAATTAGCCGATGTAAACAGCGGACAGGCAATAATTCAAGTGGATAAGAACGGGCAGAACTGCATTATTTTATATCACGGTGCCAATTATGCCGTAACGAAGGAATATATAGACGAAGTTTTAAGTCATTTTTCGGCAGACGATATTTTAATACTGCAAAATGAAATTTCCAATATCGACTATATTATCAGCCGGGCAAAAGCAAAAAGCATGAAGATATTCCTAAATCCGTCTCCGATAAATGAAGCACTGCAAAAATACGATATTGCTTCACTGAACGGAATTTTCGTAAATGAGCACGAAGGTGCATATCTAAGCGGCAAAAATAATGTAGAGGAAATCCTGCAGGAACTGTCCGCCAAATATCCTGATTTGGAAATCATCCTGACATTCGGTTCCAAAGGTGCTTATTATCATTACAAAGATACACAGTTTTTCGTTCCGGCCCATAAAGTAAAAGCTGTCGATACTACAGCGGCAGGCGATACTTTCACCGGTTATTTCGTAGCACTTCAGCAGCAGGGCAAAACGGCACGTGAATGTATGCAGACGGCAACGAAAGCGGCTGCCATAACTGTTACACGCAAAGGCGCAGCCATTTCCATTCCGCAGGCAGCGGAAGTATATTGATTAGGCCTTGCAAGTTTTATATAATAAACATAATGATATTAAACTTATAAGGTCGGATGGTAAAATGAAATCACGTGTTACAATAAAAGATATCGCAAAAAAAACAGGCTTTTCCATAACCACCATATCGCTTGCACTCAACAACAAAGCCTCGCATATTCCCCTTGAAACGAGACAGATTATTGACAGAGCGGCAAAAGAAATGGGATATCGTCCCAATAAAATGGCAGTGGGTCTGGTAAAGAAAACTAGTAATATCGTTGGTTTCGTTTTACCCGATATACGAAATCAGTTTTTCTCATACACGGCAAAGGTACTGGAAGATGAATGTCATAAATTCGGCTGGAACCTGCTCATCTGCAATACAAATAATAATTATGAACAGGAAATGCGTCATTTGAAAATGCTCTGTGATTATATGGTGGACGGAATTTTCCTGAGCATAGCGGCACGCAGTACGGAAAAAGAAGAAAAAAAGACGCTGAAATTCTTGGATGACAACAATATCCCGTACTGCCTGATTGACCGTGATATGTTCAATGTCGGCAAATATAAAGTCAGCGTAAATCATTTTGAAGGAGCATATATGGCTGTACAGCATCTAATTCAGCTCGGACACAGAAGAATTGGCTGTATCACAGGTCCTTTAATGCTCGACGATGCCTGGCAGCGCCTGGACGGCTACCGGCAGGCAATGGAGGACTACAATATGCCTCTAAGCGATGAACTGATTTATTTCGGTGATTATTCTTTCGACAAGGGCAAAGCAGGCGGATTGTATCTAGCACATAAAAAAGTAACGGCTATTTTTGCCTCCAATGACTTTTCTGCCATGGGTGCTCTTTCCGGCATCAAAGAAGCGGGAATGTCCGTACCTGAAGATATTTCGCTCGCCGGTTATGACGATATTGAATTCGTTTCCTTTCTGGAAGTTCCTCTCACGACCGTTCGCCAGCCGATTAACGAAATCGGCAAACGTGCAACACAGATTATTCATGAAATAGTGCAAACTGACGATTGCAGTCCTAAAGTGGAAATATTGAAACCTGAACTGATTATACGCAAAAGCACACGCAAAATATAAAAAAAAAGGACAATAATATCAAAGCCATAACAACTTTAATATTATTGTCCTTTTTTTATTTAAAGTGTTTCCAATGAACAGTACTGTATCAACTTATCGGTATTAACTATCTGTATCTGTCGACGCTGCGTTATAATAATATTTTCATGCCGCAGCTTATTAAGGGCGCGCGTCAAATGAACACGGCTTATACCCAAAATATCGGCAATATCATTCTGACTTATATTCGTTAAAGAATGTTCACTATCATGAATAAACAGCAAATACAGCAGATTGCACAATTTAATGAATGAACTGTTATATTCCTGGTGAGCATTTTCATATAAAAGTAAATTCACGTATGAAGCGTACCAATTAATAAGTTTCATGGCAAGCGAAGAATTTTCCCGTACCATCTCGCCGAAATCGGACTTTTCAAATTCCAGAACCTGCATATCCGTCATAGCTTTAGTGATTATGGCATTTTCGATTTTAAAGTCCAGGCCGTGATAGCCGGGAAAAACCGTTCCTCTGCCGTGAAAAGATATGATTTTTTTATGACCTTTTTCATGTTCAACATAGTTTTGTGCCGTTCCGGAAACTATATAATGGATTTTTTCCATAAGCGTATTCGGTTTCCATAAATAACTTCCTTTATCCAAATCCTTTTTTTTATGCGGTTTTGTTAAAAAATACTCATAGAAATTCTGAAAATCATTAGTGAAAAAATAGCGCGGTATAAGCATAAAATCACCTTTTTTGTGCTATTCTGTATCATTTGTAGCAGAAATATTTTTATTAATAGTATATCATGTTCTCAAATCATATTTGAGGAGAGATACTTATGTCAACAGTGCATAAATGTAAAATTACCGTAATCGATAAAAAATGTTATTCAGACTTACAGGAAAAGTACTTAGCCGACCCGAAATCCGGTCCTTGCCCGATGTTTGAAATAGGACAAGAATTTATCCTGGAACGCAATGAAAACAGAGATGACTTCTGGCATATGCTCAATGGACAATTCTGCTCAGAAGCATGGGACTGCGTAAGCCGTTATGTATATACGGCTCTTCAGGGCGGCTCTATAATGCGCGGCTGGACGAACGACGAAAAAATGATGATTGCCTGCTGCAATGACGGCACAAGACCGGTTATCTTCAAGATAGAACGTATTGACGAAGAAGTATCCGATTAATTTTGTGCAATTTAATTGCAGCAGGTACTCTTTAGTTCTCAACCCATAAGAAATTTTCACTTTAAAAAGAAAAAGATTTAGATATACCGTTAAAAAACTCGCTTCGCTCAAACATTTAAACTAAAAACGTATCTAAATCTTTTTCTTTTTAATAGCTAAAGCTACCGTGAAAATACTTTAGCATGGATGACCATTTTGGCATGGCTAGCAAATTGCAGTATCAACAGCTCATTTAAATTCCTGCTGAATACCCGAAGGCACGAACCAAATTTCAAACGTCTTGAGCCGTTGTACCGTCTGTGTCTATAGAAAGGCTACGAAGGCTCGCCCAGCGCAGCGTTAGCGGAACGTTTAAAGATTTTTTTACGAACAATTATGACAATCGCATTTTAAAATCTTCATAACCGAAGGATTTCACTATTTCAACGCTGTCGTCTTCATGCAAAACGGCAATATCCGGCAGAGGCATACCGTTGAAAGTATTATTTTTTACCATAGAGTATATCGCCATATCACAGAAAACAACCTTATCTCCGACTTTAAGCGGTCTGTCAAAAGAATAATCGCCGATAATATCACCGGCAAGACAGGTCGGCCCGCCGAAACGGTAAGTAAACGGTTTTTCATCCGGCTTTCCGGCACCGATTACATTCGGCCGATACGGCATTTCCAATACGTCCGGCATGTGACAGGCGGCAGATGTATCAAGTATCGCAATCTGAATATCGTTATCGACGATTTCCAGCACTTCACTCACAAGCCAGCCGGCATTAAGTGCTACGGCTTCACCCGGTTCAAGATAAATTTCCAAATCGTATTTACTCTTCATGTAATTAATACATCTTATGAGCAGTTCAATATCATAATCCTCACGCGTGATGTGATGTCCGCCGCCGAAATTGAGCCATTTCAAATCAGTCAGATACTTACCGAATTTAGCTTCCACAGCCTGCAGTGTCGTTTTCAAATCATCGGAATTCTGTTCACAGAGCGTATGAAAATGCAGTCCTGCCAAGCCATCCAGATTATCCGGCTCAAAATTGTCGAGAGTAACGCCGAGTCTTGAACCCGGAGCACACGGGTCATAAATCGCATGCCCTTCCTGCGTGGAGCACTGCGGATTTATACGAATGCCGCATTCTACGCCGGCTTTTAACGCAATATCCTTATATTTTTTCCATTGGGTAAATGAATTAAAAATAATATGGTCGCAAATCTGTACCAGTTCGGCAAAATCTTTTTCCTTATATGCCGGAGAAAAAACGTGATTTTCTCTGCCCGGCATAAATTCATGCGCCAGCTTCGCCTCAAAAATACCGCTCGCCGTTGCACCGGAAATATATTTGCCAATCATCGGATAAAAATAAAACATGGAAAAAGCTTTCTGTGCCAGCAGAATATGACAGCCTGTCCTTTCCTGCACCATTTGCAGAATTTCCAGATTTTCTCTGAGTCTGCGTTCATCCACAACGTAACTAGGAGTATTCACCGATTTTAAAACATCTAATCTATTCATCAATTCACTTCCTTATAAAAAAAGCCAAACTTTTCTTTTCGTTTGGCTTTAAATTTTAAATTTAAACATTATAGTTTTGTCATGATTATAACATATAGTATATTCAAATTCAAATACTGTATTCAACAATCACACTGTCATTATTTCTCTCAAATTAACTTAATAAGCTAATATTCCTGTTGATTTATTCAACTTAATCAGCACAACAAATTTAATTCAGCTGTAATTTTTCTAAATTATTTTTGTTCAGGATAAAGCATTATTTTACCGAATATTTCTTTATTTTCAGCTGTCATCTCAAAAGCTTCAAAACCTTTGCTAAGAGGCAGCCGATGTGTAATAAGCGGTTCCATGTTCAATTGACCTGTCGCCATAAAATGTACGGTTGCAGACCATTCTCTGCCTGGGAAAGGTGCTGATACAGCATTCCATGAGCCATACACCTGCAGTTCATTGCGGACGATTTTCTCAAAATACATGCGCCATACCATAACATCACTATACGGAATGCCGACAAATAATACTCGTCCGCCCTTATTAGCCAGAGAAAATACCTGAGCAGATGTAATAGCTGTACCTGCCGCTTCAATAGCTACATCAACGCCTTTTCCGTCATTGACTTTATAAATTTCCTCAAACGGTTCCTTATCGGCACAGTTGATAACGACATCTGCTCCTAAGTTTTTAGCCAGCTCCAGTTTTTCATCATCAATATCAATGGCAATCACTTTACTGGCGCCGAATATTTTAGCCCACTGTACGGCCAGATTGCCGATTGTACCACAGCCAATAACAGCTACACTTTCACCGGGATTAAGATTTACCTTGTACAAACCGTGTACTACGACACAAGCCGGTTCAACCATAGCGGCATGGTCATATGGAACATTTTCCGGCACGGATACGACATTTTCCTCTGGCACAACGAGGTATTCAGCAAATGCACCTGAATGATACTGTCCGATTACACTTAAATGTTCACACTGAGCAAATACGGATTTTTTGCAAGAATCACATTCGCCGCAATAAAAAGCTGGACAAACCGTC
>USIX01000095.1 GCA_900554895.1 uncultured Megamonas sp.
GGACACTTTGTCCACAAGTCGGAGCGTAGGACGAGGGACGGGGGCTTTCATATACCTGCCGCCGTTCTCTGAAAACAGGCCGATTTTTTGCTCATTCCCATTCGCAAAAATTCAGCCTGTTTTCCTGCCGGAGCAAACGGGGCGCAAGAAGCACCGCACCCCGTTTCCCCCGTCAGCCACGCCAGCAGGTATAACACACTACACTTTGCAAGCAAAGTCGTGTGCCAAAGGGGGCACCCCTTTGGAAACCCCGGACAACAAAACAGGCGGTATGCTGCCCTCTCCGGGAGCATACCGCCGTTTGTTGTCAGCAGCCCGTTTCACGGTCTGCGTGTAGTTCCTTGTAAACTGACCTAATGGTCTGTATAATAAACCCTCCAGATAATTTATAATTTCTATATTTCTGTTATAGCACTTTAAGTCTACTTTAAGTCAAGTATAATAAAAAATAAATATAATTTTTTTGTTTTGCATCTGCTGTATTTATCCGTTTTATTTTATACAGGTATTGACTTGAACCAAACTTCAAGTATTAGAATGAATATAAAAGTTATATTATTTTAAAGAGGTGTTTTGAATGAAATTTCTTTTATCCGTTTTTTTGCTGCTTTGTCTGATTTTTGCCGGCTCGAATGTTTCTTTTGCCGCTACTAAAGACAGTTCCCTGTCTATAAAACAGCAGGCAATCGTTCCTATCGCTTCAAATATGGCGACCGGTGATATAGACAACTTGAAAAAGGCTGTAAACAGCGGTCTAGATAGCGGCCTTACCGTCAATGAAACCAAGGAAATTATTGTTCATTTATATGCTTACTGCGGTTTCCCGCGTGCGCTGAATGGACTTACGGCCGTAAATGAGGTACTTGCTGAACGTCAGGCAAAAGGTATTAACGATATTGCAGGTAAGGAAGCTACACTTATTCCGGCGGATACCGATATGTTAAAAAAAGGTACTGCGGTACAGACACAGGTTTCCGGCAGAGAAGTTAATTTGACGGCTCTGTCTCCGGCGATTGATGAATATCTGAAAACTCATCTGTTCGGCGATTTATTTGCTCGTGATGTACTTACTTTCCAGGAAAGAGAAATCGCTACAATTTCCGCTCTCGCCAGCATGACAGGTACGGAAAGTCAGTTTCAGTCCCACTTGAACTGCGGTCTGAATGTCGGTCTGACGGCGCAGCAGGTGCAGGATATTGTTAATGCGTTAGGTAAAGTCAATCAGCAAATAGAAGTTAAGGCTCAGCCTATTTTAGACAATGTATTGGCTGCTCGTAAATAATTTTTATATAAAAATCCTGCTCAACTTTATCGGTTGGCGGGATTTTTTGTAGAAAACAGACATTCGGCAATATATTGCAATCTTTAAAGCATGGATTTTGTTTTGCAGAAAATATATAATCTGTTCATAATTTATCTAATAAGTAAAAGATAATATTCTGCTGATTTTTTTGGTTAAGTTTTACAAAAAACAGCTTGAAATTATCCATAAAAGTAATTATAATGAAGTTCAAAATTGAATATTTTAATGCAAAGGGAGAAATTTTATTTTATGTTTAATGTATCAGTGTTTACTTTGATTTTACTTAGTTTTGCGCTGGGGACATGCGAATATGTAGTTATCGGTATACTGCCGAATATCGCTGCGGATTTGAATGTACCGATTACGCAGGCAGGTTTGCTTATTTCCGTATTTGCGATTGTATATTCCGTAGGAGCACCTGTCATTACGGCATTTTTGTCACGTTTTCCGCGCCATAAAACGATGCTGACACTGCTTTTTCTGTTCATTATCGGTAATATTGCCTGCATGACGGCGGTAAGCTATAACATGATGGTAGCCTCGCGTGTATTTCTGGCGGCTGTATCAAGTGCATTGATTTCCATATCCATGACTTTTGCACCGGATGTTGCACTGCGCAAGTATACTTCATCGGTAATTTCACTGATATTTGCCGGTTTTAATATTGCTTCCGTAGTCGGAGTACCGTTCAGTATGTTCATTACGCAGTTTACTTCCTGGCGCGTGGCATTTGCTTTTATTACTTTGGTAAGTATACTGCTGTTTGTTCTTGTTTTGAAACAGCTGCCGAAAAAATCCATGCCGCAGGCGAGTAATCTTTTGGGACAACTGGTGCTTTTGACCGACAGACGTATTATTATGGCAGCGCTTGCAATGATTTTCAGCGGTTCTGCTTCATATTGTTTTTATACGTATCTGACACCTATTTTAGTGGAAAAACTGGCTTTGCCGGAGTCCATGCTGAGTCTTGCATTCATTATTTTCGGTGTGGCGGCAATTATCAGTAATCTGACTTCACCGCTTTTAAATAGAGTTGGCGGTATGCGCAACCTCTGGATTGTTTTTGTCGTTCAGACAGTGGCATCTGTTATGTTAACGTTTACTATGACATATTTCATTGCCGGAAGTGTTACTATTTTTGTGCTCGGGTTATTGATGTATCTGCTCAATACACCAACACAGATGTATTATCTTCAGATATCGAAAAAATATTATCCGGGTACGATGGCTTTAGCCGGCTCTCTTACATCTTCATCGTATAATGTGGGTATCGCGCTCGGAGCATTTGCCGGTTCATATTCGGTGGATATTTTCGGTTTGGGCAGTGTGGGTATTACAGGCGGTTTATTTGCACTGTTAGCGACATTGATAAGCTATCGTCTGGCAGTGAAAATAAAATACGATTACAGACATGTATTGGAACGCGCCCGTCGTTTAAGATAAAAAAAGGAATGTATGCTATGAGTAATTCATAGATACATTCCTTTTTTGCGTTTAAAATAAATCAGCCGCTTTTTCCTTGATAATATTCAATGCGATTTCTTTAGCTTTAGCACTTGTACTTTCCGGTTTTTTCGGGTCTTCGAGGCGAACGGCAAAATAATTTGTCTTACCGTCAAGCTCATACATACCGACAAACCATGCGTCGGCATTTTCACCATTTACTACGCCGAAACCTGTTTTCCCGTAGATTTTAAGTTTTTTTGCCGTATCTTCATAAACAAGGAAAACCCGCTTCATTTCATTTTCCACTGCATGATTATCTGTCTGTTTTAAATCGGTAAATATCTGATAAAGTACCTGAGTCTGTTCTTTCGGTGAGATTTTCAGAGAGGATTCTATCCAGAAGCCGATTAGATCAGGATTGCTTTCATTCGTATTTAAAGTGCCTTCCCAGTCAGAAATATCTTTGTTACCGTATTTGTATTCATCTATATATTTCTGCATCGTTTCCGGTCCGATATCGTTGACAACACGGCGGAAATACCATACACAAGAGTATTTTGCGGCATTTTCAAGGTCAATATCCCTGTTCCATTCATCCATCCAGTACTGCGTCCCGTTCCAGCGGCGCAGAGAATTTTGCGGGTCGATATTGCCGGTTAAAATTCCTACGTAGGTGGAAAATATTTTAAAGGTGGAACACGGTGATGAACGTTTTTCGCTGAGGTCTTTATTGTATACTGTGTATTTTTCTTCAGCAGGATTATAAAAAACGGCGGTACCGTTAAATCCCTCAAAATAGTTTTTCAAGTCAATCAGCTGTGTCGGGTTTTTTGTTTCCTTATTATCAACAGTTGATTTTGTCTGCTCCTGAGCAAAAGCGCAGGCAGTGAATAGAAATGTCAATAAAGATAGTAAAAGAGCGTAAAAAAGTTTTTGCGGCACTAAAATCAATTCCTTTCCTATTAATATATAATCTTATCTACTGTGTTCGTCCGTCTTTCTTTGTATCAAAAAAGAACGATTGGCACAACAAATATAATCTTATTATAAACTATTTGAAATGACTTTTTCAATAAAAACAGCTTTCATTCCGCATAGATATACGAAACAAAAGCTGTTTTATGGAGGATTTCTTTAATTGATGGAGGTTACTTCATAGCCTGCTTCAACAATAGCATTTTTAAGCATATCATCCGTTACACTGTCGTTTACATAAACAACGGCGTTTTTATTTTCAAGGCTGACTTCGACATTTGTAACGCCGGATACTTTTTGCAAAGCTTCTGTAGCGTGTTTTACACAGTGCTGGCACATCATACCCTCGATGGAAATAATTTTTTTTGTACCGGAATGTTTGTGCAATATATTTCCCAATAAACCCATGGAAACATCTCCTTTAGATTTTGTATTTATATTTACTGAAACAATATTTATTTCAGCAGAGTTTGTTGTAAATTGTTTTACAGCCGGCGGATTGTGCGGCGACGGCCTGAAAAAGCGCAGCCTTAAAGCATTGCTGACGACGAAAACGGAGCTGAAGCTCATGGCAAGTGCGCCAATCATCGGATTTAACTTTAAGCCGAAAGAAGTATAAAACAGTCCCATAGCGACAGGAATGCCGATTATATTGTAAATAAACGCCCAGAATAGATTTTGCTTGATATTTTTGATGACTGCCTTACTGAGTTTTATGGCGGTAGAAACATCGAGCAAATCACTTTTCATTAAAACAATATCGGCGGAATCAACGGCGATATCCGTACCGGCTCCGATTGCAATACCGACATCGGCACGTGCCAGTGCCGGTGCATCATTGATACCGTCTCCCACCATGGCCACTTTTCTACCTTCTGTCTGCAGTTGGCGTACTTTTTGTTCTTTATCCTGCGGCAGTACCTCGGAAATTATGTGGTTTATGCCGACTTGACTGCCGATATGCTGTGCCGTTTTGGCATTGTCGCCCGTCAGCATGATTACGTCGATGTTCATATTTTTCAATTCGGCAACTGCCTGCGGGCTGGTTGCTTTTATGACATCGGCTACAGCGATTATGCCGAGAATTTTTTTATCGGAAGCAAAAAACAGCGGTGTTTTACCCTCAGTAGCGAATTTTTCACTGATTTTGACGATTTCTTCCGTAAGAAGATTATAACTGGACAATAGTCGGCTGTTTCCCGCCAGATAAATTTTGCCGTCTATTTCACCCGTAAGACCCTGTCCGGCAATCTGCATGAATTTTTGTACCGGCAGAGTATTTATTTTCCGTTTATCAGCTTCATTTAAAATTGCCTCAGCTAGAGGGTGTTCAGACAGTTTTTCCAGTGAAGCGGCTATTTGCAGTAAATCGGTAACAGTAGCTTCATTAAATAATATAATATCCGTCACAACCGGCTTGCCCTGTGTTATCGTGCCCGTTTTATCGAGAACTACAGTATCAATACCGTGCGCCGTTTCCAAAGCTTCGGCCGATTTCAGCAGAATACCGTTTCCCGCACCTTTACCCGTACCGACCATGATTGCCGTCGGTGTGGCAAGACCAAGCGCACACGGACAGGAAATAACGAGAACGCAGATACCGATAGACAGAGCAAATTCCAATGAATAACCGGATACGTACCAGCCGATTGATGTCAAAACAGCAATAGTTATTACAACAGGCACAAAAATACCGCTGACTTTGTCGGCAATTTTGGCGATTGGTGCTTTGGAGCTGGTCGCTTCGTCCACAAGGCTGACAATTTGAGCCAAAGTTGTATCAGCGCCGACTTTCGTTACACGCATTTTAAAATATCCGGACTTATTGATAGTACCGCCTATTACCGGCATATTGAGCTCTTTTTCCATCGGCAAAGGTTCACCCGTCAGTGCCGCTTCATCAATCATTCCCTTTCCTTCAATTATAATGCCGTCAACCGGAACCGTCTTACCGGCTTTTACGACGAGAATATCATTTAACTGCACATTATCTACAAGGATTTCTTCTTCCGTGCCGTTAGTAATTCTAATTGCTGTTTTAGGAGCTAAATTCATTAATTTAGTAATAGCATCCGATGTTTTACCTTTAGCGCGGCTTTCAAAAAATTTACCGAGCGTAATTAAAGTTAAAATCGTTCCGGCTGATTCAAAATATAAATCCATGCTGAAATGTTCAACTGTAGCTAAATCATTCATACCGAAAGCAAAACCGATTTTGTAAATAGCATATATGCCGTAAATAACGGCTGCGCTGGAACCGATAGCAATCAGCGAATCCATATTCGGTGACAGATGGAACAGTGTCTTATAACCGACGGAATAATATCTGAAATTGACAAAAATGATAGGCAGCAGCAGTAAAAATTGAGTAAAGGCATACGGCAGAGCATTAGCCGTACCGGTAAGCCATGCAGGAAGCGGTGCACCCAGCATATGTCCCATGGAGATATAAAAAAGAGGAACAGCAAAGATTATTGAAATAATCAGACGCTGCTTCATTCGCATATATTCCTGCTGTGCGGAATTGTCCTGCTTGATATCGGCGGACGACGGAGAAGGTTTTTGCTTGCCTTGCACAAATGCACCGTACCCTGCCCTCTGCACAGCTGATATGATATCGGCAGATGATAATATATTTTCGTCAAATGAAACAACCATGCTGTTTTTCAGTAAATTAACTGCTACCTCATTTGTCCCGCTTAATTTGCTGACGGCTTTTTCTACACGTGCCGAGCAGGCGGAACAGGTCATACCGGTAACAGAGAAATGTTCTTTTTGCAAGAAAATCACTTCTTTCTGTGAGAAAATTTATCGTTAGTGATGTACCTTCATTATATATCATGCTGATTTTAAAATCAATGAAAATGAGATGTTTTATCAATAATTTCAAGAGAAACATGTCCGGCAGAATAGAAGCATCTGTTCAGTTGACACGATACTGCTATTATCTGTCAGGATATCCTTATTGTCATTTATAGTAAAATTTTTTATACTGAATATATATTGTGAAAAAAGAGAGTAGGTTTATTTATGGTGAAAGCAATTTTTTTTGATATTGACGGAACTTTAATCAGTTTCAAAACACATAAAATTCCGCAGTCGACGATGCAGGCACTGGAAGAGGTGCACAAAAAAGGCATTAAACTGTTTATTTGCACGGGCAGACCGCCGACGGACATAAAATTTTTGACGGACGAACTGCATGATTTGTTTGACGGCTACATTACATTGAACGGTCAATACTGTTATGATGCTGATAATAATATTATTCATGAACAGTGGCTGGATAAAAATGATTTGCAGATTTTGACTGATTATCTTAAAGATAAGGATATTGCCTGCGGTTTTATTGAATTGGATTATTTTTATTTTAATCTGCACAATCAGTATCTGGCTGATTTGGACAGAACGCTCGGTTCCACTGCGCCGGAAAGAATTATTGATGATATGCAGCGTATTCATGAACATAAGACATATCAGCTTAATTTATTTTTGTCAGAAGACGAAGAACAGCCTGTACTGGATATGCTGCCGAACTGTCGGGCGGTGAGATGGTGTCATCTGTTTTCGGATATAATTCCGAAAGAAGGAGGCAAGTCTACCGGTATTAAGGCGATACTTGATTGTTACAATATTGATATTGCTGATTGTATGGCTTTCGGCGACGGCGGCAACGATAAGGAAATGCTGGAATTTGCCTCAATCGGAGTGGCAATGGGCAATGCTGACGATGATGTAAAGGCGGTTGCCGATTATGTAACGGATGATGTGGACAGTAGCGGTATTTTAAATGCGCTGAAACATTTTAATCTGTTGTAAAATTTTGCTTTTATCAGTAATATAGTATATAATGATATGTTAAGGGACACTGTTTTGTATCAAAGCAAGATAGTGCCTTTTTTATTGAAGGGAAATTTTATAGTTGTTTTAATATAAAGGAGGATTTTTTAATGGATGATTTAGGAACACTGGCGCAGCTTAACTGGTATCCGGGTCATATGGCAAAGGCAAAACGCATCATTACGGAAAATCTGAAACTGGTTGATGTCGTTATTGAACTTCTGGATGCACGTATTCCGCGCAGCAGTGCCAATCCTGTTTTAAAGGATTTAATCGGCACAAAGCCGCATCTTATTGCCTTAAATAAAATTGATTTGGCTGATAATGCCGTAAACAACAAATGGGACGAATATTTTTCATCCCTGGGCAAGACGGTAGTAAAAATAAATTCATTAAACGGCAAGGGAATTCGTCAGCTTGTTATAAAAGCCGATGAACTTGCTAAAGCGAAAACAGCGAAATTTGCCGATAAAGGAGCAAAGCCGCGCAATGCACGCGTTATGATAGTGGGAATACCGAATGTCGGCAAATCCTCGCTCATCAATCGTCTGTCGGGCAGTGCTTCATTAAAAACGGCGGATAAACCGGGCGTTACACGGGCAAAACAGTGGATTAAGATAAAAAACAATCTCGACCTTTTGGATACGCCGGGTATACTCTGGCCGAAATTTGAAGACCCTGAAGTTGGTTTAAATCTGGCATTTACAGGTGCCATAAGTGATGAAGTGTACGATATCGAACGGGCGGCGGCGATTTTATTATGGCGTCTTAAAGACCGTTACGGACAAAATATCGTAGAGAGATATAAAATTACCGAATTGCCGCAGACAAGTGAAGAATTATTCGAACTTGTGGGCAGAAAGCGTGGTTTTCTGCAAAAAGGCGGCGTGATTGACACGGAAAAAACGGCTATTGCCGTTTTAAAGGATTTTCGCGCTGGCAAACTCGGCAATATATCTTTAGAGGAGCCGTAAATTAATATTTGACATAAATATATTGATATACTACACTAATAAAAAGATACTTTTATAAAAATTAATTATATCATTGATACATTAGGAGGAATTTTTTTGTATATTAACAACAAATTGAGAAATGTCGCTATCATAGCTCATGTTGACCACGGTAAAACTACGCTTGTCGATGCTATGCTGAAACAGAGCCATATTTTCCGTGCTAATGAACAAGTAGCAGAACGTGTAATGGACTCTAATGCGCTTGAACGTGAACGCGGTATTACCATTTTGTCCAAAAATACAGCTGTAATGTATAAAGATATTAAAATCAATATTGTTGATACACCGGGTCATGCCGATTTTGGCGGTGAAGTTGAACGTGTACTCAACATGGTTGATGGTGTACTCTTACTTGTTGATGCTTCCGAATTGGTACCCGACCCTTTGGACGCCAACTGTCCGAAAGCTTTTTGTG
>USIX01000096.1 GCA_900554895.1 uncultured Megamonas sp.
TCCATTTAATTTATTTTTAAAAGAAGTGTCGCACTTGGATTGACAATTCATCATACTTGTGCTTTTAATGAAGTGCGCTGTATTTTTGTTATATTATCATCTCCTAAATCTCATCCTGTATGTAGTATACTACTTAAAGAAATGTATTGTCAATAGGCATTTAAAGTAATTTTTTAAAAATCTATAGATAATGATAATGTAAAATAAATTATCGGCTGGTGTATCAGATAAATGATTAAGGAATGTTTGCCACAGAAATTGAACGGCGGAAGAATTTTTCTGCAGAATTTCATTAGAAGTTTTTTATTATAACAATATTGATAAGCATAATATCCGCTGCTGAATAAAAACAGCCATGGCAGTAGCGGAAAATAATCGGCGGAGGAAAAACTATCATGCGGAAAACCGAGATAGGCGGTAAAATAATTTGCGTATATTTCAGGCGGAAGAGAAATTTTGTAAGTGAAAAAACTGAGATAGCCGTGCGTTATATTTTTTGACAAGATGAACAGACAAAGGCTCAATATGAACCCGTACAGAGGTTTTATTTTTATCTGCTGTTTTGACGGAATGAGCCAAAACAGGGCAGCCGAACCGAGAAAAGTGAGAATACCGAATATAATTGTATTTTGCGGTGTAAAAATATATGTAGCAGATGTAATTAACATTCCGCAGGTAAAGACTGTCAGACCGCGCCGAAAATGATTGCGGCTGAGTGACCAGCAAAAGCCGGAAATGAAAATAAAGGATGAACAGATAAATTGCTGCCAGATATAAAATAAGTTAGGCAGGGCATTGTCAATGACAGAAAAGATATAAATCAAATCCCAGATAAAATGATAAAGAACCATATTGACAAGACTGAAGCCACGCAAGGTGTCTAAAAGTTCGTAACGCTGTTTTACCATAGATATGTACATTCCTTTTTTGCATGAAATAAAAATAAAATGTTGAAATCAGAAAGAATTTCCGATTTCAACATTTTTGCTTTATATTAACCTTTTACTACAATGTTTACAAGTTTTTGCGGTACGCTGATTACTTTTACAACGGTTTTACCGTCAATCAGGTTTTTGATTTTTTCATCAGAAAGAGCCTTTTCCTGCTGAGCTTCACGTGTAGCGGAAGAAGCTATCATGATTTTGGAGCGTACTTTGCCGTTAATCTGAACGACAACTTCGATTTCATCGGCAACGGTGGCATCTTTGTCGAAAGTAGGCCATGTTGTATGATGAACACTGCCGCTCTGTCCGATTTGCTGCCAGAGTTCTTCCGTAATATGCGGCGCGAACGGTGCCAGAAGTTTAACCAGATTGATGACAACTTCGCGGGCAAGACCTGCATTTAAGCCGCCGTCTTTGAAGCCGTAGAAGGCGTTGACAAGTTCCATGATGGAACTTATAGCGGTGTTGAATGTGCCGCGAACGCCGACATCTTCGGTTACTTTCTGAATGGTAACATTTAAGATGCGGAACAGTTCTTTTTCTTCTTTGGTAAGAGATTTAGTATCAAGAGGCTGATTTTCTTTAACTTTTTCTGCATAGGAAAGAACAATTCGCCATACACGCTGAAGGAAACGCCAAGCGCCTTCCACACCCTGGTCGCTCCACTCCAAATCGCGTTCCGGCGGAGCAGCGAACAGTATGAAGATACGAGCCGTATCGGCACCGTATTTTTTGATGATTTCTTCAGGTGAAACGACATTGCCTTTCGATTTACTCATTTTGGAACCGTCTTTGATAACCATGCCCTGTGTTAAGAGGTTAGTGAACGGTTCGTCGAATTTTACGAGGCCGGCGTCTTTCAACACTTTTGTAAAGAAACGGGAATAGAGCAGATGCAAGATAGCGTGTTCAATACCGCCGATGTACTGGTCGACAGGGAGCCAGTAATCTACTGCTTCTTTGGAAAACGGCATTTTATCATTGTGCGGGTCGGCGTAGCGCATGTAATACCAGGAAGAACAGATGAATGTATCCATCGTATCGGTTTCACGTTTTGCAGGGCCGCCGCATTTCGGGCAGGTGCAGTTGACGAATTCTTCGGACTGAGCGAGCGGAGAGGTGGCGCCTGTTTCAAATTTTACGTCGCGCGGCAGTTTGACCGGCAAATCTTCTTCCGGTACGAGGACTTCGCCGCAGTGCGGACAGTAAATTACAGGAATTGGTGCGCCCCAGTAGCGCTGACGGGAAATGAGCCAGTCGCGCAGGCGGTAGTTTACATGGCGTTCGCCGAGTTTGTTTTCTTCCAGCCAGTCAATCATTGCAGTGATGGCTTTGCGGTTGTTCATGCCGGTGAACTGGCCGGAATTTACAAGTATGCCGTCATCCGTGTAGGCATTTTCCATTGTTTCAAGCGTGAGGGAGTTGTCTTTGTTCTGAATGACGATTTTCATCGGCAGATTGTATTTTTTCGCAAACATAAAGTCGCGTTCATCGTGTGTAGGAACCCCCATAACTGCCCCTGTACCGTATTCAAAGAGAACGTAGTTCGTTACCCATACAGGCACTTTTTCACCGTTAAACGGATTTACGGCATATATACCTGTAAACATGCCTTTCTTTTCCGATTCGCTGGAAGTACGTTCGATTTCGTTCATATTGTGAACTTCATCAATGAATTTTAAGATTTCCTGTTCGTTTTCCTTGCCTTTGATGAATTTTTTTACGAGAGGATGTTCAGCTGCAAGTACAACGTAGGAAACGCCGAATACCGTATCAGGACGTGTCGTGTAGACGGAAATCTTATCGCCGTATTCCGGTACGTCAAAGCTGAACTGTGCTCCTTCACTTCTGCCAATCCAGTTGTCCTGCATGATTTTTACGCGGTTCGGCCAGCCTTCAAGTTTATCGAGGTCTTTTAAAAGGACGTCGGCATAATCGGTAATTTTCAAAAACCACTGTTCGAGGTCTTTTTTTACTACATCGGAGTCGCAGCGCCAGCACTTGCCGTCGATAACCTGTTCATTGGCAAGCACCGTATGGCATGTTTCGCACCAGTTAGCGGAAGCTTTTTTCTTGTAGGCAAGGCCTTTTTTATAGAATAATTCGAACAGCCACTGTGTCCATTTATAATAATCTTCATGACAGGTAGCGACTTTTCTGTCCCAGTCATAGGAAAGACCCATTTCTTTCTGCTGACGGGTCATATTTGCCATGTTGTCCTCTGTCCAGTCGGAAGGACGCACTCCGTGTTTGATAGCAGCATTTTCCGCCGGCATACCGAAGGCATCAAAGCCCATCGGATGAAGTACGTTAAAGCCGTTCATCGTTTTGTAGCGGGCGATGACGTCGCCGATGGAATAGTTGCGTACATGCCCCATATGCAGATTCCCGGAAGGATACGGGAACATTTCAAGTACGTAGTATTTCGGTTTGGTCGGGTCTGTTTTAATCTGATAAGCATTCGTTTCGTCCCAGATTTTCTGCCATTTTTTTTCAATGGTCTGTGGACTGTATTTTTCCATAATTTAACACTCCTGTAAGTTTTTTTGAGCAATAAAAAAGTCCCTGGCAATAATTGCCAGGGACGAATTAATCGCGGTACCACCCTGATTGACAGATGAAGCTGTCCTCTTAAAATCTTAACGGGATTAGCGGCGCAGAGCGCTCCTCCACAGCGAGTTCAACTTAAAAGCCGCAGGCTTGCATCGGCCGCCTGCTTTCTGTAAAGACTTTAACAGGTTTACTACTCTGTATCAAGGGATTTGACTTAATTATAGACAAATATCATTATACTTAGCAAACAGTTCAAAGTCAAGAATAGAGTTGTTTATTTTTCTTTTGAAGTAAAAATCTTTAAGTCAAATATACGATTGAATTGTGAAATACAGTCCGAAAACGAGTCCGATAAAAGCGCATACTTTGTAAATCATATTGTTTTTAATCTGATTGCGGAATAATAGTAAAATTACCGTAACCATAAACGGCGGGCAAATTGTAGTTAAAATCGGTACGGCTAATTCAATTATGGAAGTGAGGCCGAGATTGCACAGTGCTGTGCTGATTAAAATATTTACGACAATCCAGACTTCATATTTTACTCTGCCGCCGGATATTTTTTCAAAGAAATAAGCTGTAGCACCGGCAAGACCGATTGCCGTTGTGAGGCAGGCAAAACCTACAATGATACCGAGAATAAGCATGCCTGTACCGCCGAGCAGATGATTTGTGATGGCGACGATAAGCTGCGCCTGATTTAAATCATGGCTGAGCGTCATGCTGGAAGTTGCGCCGAGATAAGCAAGACCGCCGTAAATTGAACAGAGTAAAAGGCCTGCTACAAGACATATATAAATAATGGCTTTTAATTGAGTTTTATGCTCAGTATAACCTTTCAAGCGAAGCGTATTGAGCATTACAATACCGAAACCGACTACAGCGAGGATATCCATCGTCTGATAACCGGCGATAACGCCGTCCTGAGCTACCGTGGAAGATGTCGGCGGAGCAATTTCGCCGATAGGATTGATGATGCCTGCAATGATGAGTATAAAAGTACAGATGACAAGCACCGGTGTTAAATATTTGCCGATGATATCAACAAAGCGCGTCGGTCGAATGGTTGCGGCAAATACGATGGCAAAGAAAATAATGGAAAATGCCAATAAAGAAATATTATCCGTAAACGGTGCGATACTCATTTCAAAAGTAGTCGCTGCTGTACGCGGCGGAGCAATCAGTACCCCTGTACATAAGATAATAATAACGTTTAAAATTCGGCCGGGAATTTTACCGATAGCCTCCTCCAGTGCTGTGATACTGCCACCGCCGAGTACCATGGCATAAATGCCTACACAGGAAAGGAAAACTTCAATAAAGATGAAACAGGAAAAGCCGGTCAGCCACTGTGTCCCGGAAGTCAACCCCAGATACGGAGGGAAAATAAGATTTCCTGCACCGAAAAACATGGAAAACAGGGCAAAGCCGATTACGATTACATCACGTGATTTAATTTGTTGCATAAAAAAATCCTTTCTATAAATTTTTTAACGTATAACGTAAATAATCATATTTCTATATTATATAGGTGATTTTAAGTTTAGACAACAATAAAATGTGTAAATTTGTAATTTTTTTTGTAACTTTTGTATACAAAATGATTGGCAGTGTATTTTGGGGAAAAATAAAAAGGGGATTAATACCCCTTTAAATTTTAATATTTGATTTTTCCTTTGTTTGACGGGCCAATTCAGATAAAGTAACACTGTCAAGATATCCGTTGATTACTTTATTCAGTCCCATCCAGAACGGTAGAACAGTACAAAAATCAGCACGAGAACAATCAGAATGATTTTTTTTAATACAGTCGATAGGCGTCATGTCTCCTTCAGCGGCACGGAGAATATCGCCTGCCGTATACTGCATACTCGATTTGGCGAGCATATAGCCGCCGTTATTGCCGCGTACGCTTTTTACCAGCTTGGCTTTTATAAGAAGTGCAATAATCTGTTCCATATATTTTAAGCTGATATCCTGGCGGGCGGCAATATCCTTAAGCGGAATAGGAATGCCGCTGTCGTTTACAGCCAAATCAATCATTGTACGCAATGCGTAACGGCCTTTGGTTGATACTTTCATAAAATGTTCACCTCATCTTTTTATTTTTATTTTACTATTAAAACAGTAGGAAATCAAATACTATTGCTAGAGTGTTTTGGGAAATGATATAATTATATGAAATGAATTTTTGACGGAGGTAATAATTTGGACGCAAAACATATCAGAAATTTTTCCATTATAGCACATATAGACCATGGTAAATCTACCTTAGCTGATAGATTAATTGAATATACAGGAACGCTCACGGAGCGTGAAATGGAAGCTCAGGTTCTGGACAATATGGATTTGGAACGTGAACGCGGCATAACGATTAAGGCTCAGACGGTACGTCTGCACTATAAGGCTAAAGACGGCGAAATATATGAATTAAACCTCATTGACACGCCAGGCCATGTGGATTTCAATTATGAAGTATCACGCAGTCTGGCAGCCTGTGAAGGTGCGCTTCTCGTCGTAGATGCTACACAGGGCGTAGAAGCACAGACGCTTGCCAATGTGTATCTTGCACTGGAACATGATTTGGAAATCATTCCGGTAATCAATAAAATCGACCTGCCTAGTGCAGAACCGGAAATGGTTAAACAGGAAATTGAGGATATTATCGGTCTGGATACATCGGATGCGGTTCTTGCCAGTGCCAAAGCCGGTATCGGCATTGAAGAAATTTTAGAGCAGATTGTGCAGAAAATTCCTGCTCCGGCGGCAGATAACGATAAGCCGCTCAAAGCATTGATTTTCGATTCGTATTTTGACGCTTATAAGGGGGTAATAGCACATATTCGTGTCGTTGACGGTTGCATTAAGCCAGGAATGAAACTGAAAATGATGGCGACAGGCAAAGAATTTGAAGTAACGGATATCGGCTGTTTCCGTCCGGCACCGGTTAATATAAACATGCTGGAAAGCGGCGAAGTAGGTTTCGTGGCAGGCAGTTTGAAAAATGTGCGAGACGTACGTGTCGGTGATACGATAACGCAGGCGGACAATCCGGCAACAGATGCACTGCCTGGTTACCGCGGCGTTACGCCGATGGTATATTGCGGTCTGTATCCGGTAGACAGCTCTGACTATGAAAATCTGAAAGATGCACTGGAAAAGCTGCAGTTAAATGATGCGGCACTTACCTTTGAACCGGAAACATCCATTGCGCTTGGTTTCGGCTACCGTTGCGGCTTTTTGGGACTGTTGCATATGGACGTTATTCAGGAACGTCTGGAACGTGAATACAAATTGAAACTTATTACTACGGCGCCGAGTGTTATATATCACGTTTATAAAACTAATAAGGAAATGGTGAAAATCGATAATCCTGCTTCCATGCCACCGCCGACGGAAATTGAACATATAGAAGAACCGTATGTAAAGGCGACCGTTATCGTGCCGAACGATTATGTAGGGCCTGTTATGGAAATTTCGCAGGATAAGCGCGGCGTATTTAAAACGATGGATTATCTGGATGTAAATCGCGTTATGATTATATATCACATTCCGCTCAGTGAAATTATCTACGATTATTTTGATAAACTGAAATCGGCAACACGCGGCTATGCTTCACTTGATTATGAGCTGACGGATTATCAGCCGTCCAAACTTGTGAAACTGGATATCCTTTTAAACGGTGAACCGGTGGATGCCCTCTCTACGATTGTGCATACGGACAGAGCGGCGATGCGCGGCCGTCAGTTGGCGGAAAAACTGAAAAATATAATTCCGCGTCAGATGTTTGAAATCCCAATTCAGGCAGCAGTCGGCAACAAGATTATTGCACGTGAAAATGTTCGTGCCATGCGTAAAGACGTATTGGCAAAATGCTATGGCGGCGATATTACGCGTAAACGTAAACTGCTAGAAAAACAGAAAGAAGGTAAAAAACGCATGAAGGCGGTAGGTTCGGTAGAAGTGCCGCAGGAAGCATTCATGGCGATTTTAAAAATAGACTGATGAAAAATTTTGGAATGTATATTCACATTCCGTTTTGCAGACAGAAATGTTTCTACTGCGATTTCGCTTCGGTTAAAGCACCGGAAGGTCTTTACAGTCAGTATACGAAAGCTCTTTGTCAGGAAATAGTTCTTTATCGGGAACTGTTTCCTGATATTTGTCTGGATACGATTTATTTCGGTGGCGGTACTCCTTCAGTATTGTCGTCTCAATTAATCAGAGAAATTCTGGCGGAAATAAAAAAATCATTCAGACTGAACGATTTCTGCGAGATTACACTGGAAGCCAATCCGGGCACGGTTGATGAAGCCAAGCTGTATCAGTTGAGACAAAACGGAATTAATAGAATAAGTTTCGGCGTACAGGCTGTGCAGAATGAATTGTTGAAAAGCATAGGACGTATTCATACAATAGAAGAAGCGGAAGCGGCCGTATATGCTGCGCAGAAAACAGGTTTTGAAAATATCAGCATAGATTTGATGTACGGTTTGCCAAAGCAGACATTTACTATGTTAAAGCAGAGTGTAGCATGGGCAGTGGGGTGTAACGTAAAGCATATTTCCATTTATGGCCTGCAGATAGAAGAAGGTACCGTTTTTGGCAAGTTGTATGATGAGGGGAATTTGCCGCTGCCGACGGAAGACGAATGTGAAAAAATGTATGACTACTTGACTGATACTTTGCCGAAATACGGTTACAGGCGGTATGAAATATCCAATTTTGCGCAACATGGATATGAAAGCAGGCATAATCTGGCTTACTGGCAGGATAAACCGTATTTGGGGCTGGGAGCAGGAGCGCACGGCTATTATCGGCAAAAGCGCGTACAAAATCCGTTTGACCTAAAAGTATATATGAATAAGTGTAGGCAGGGAATTTTGCCGTTTGAAACAGAAGAGGCGGTTGATGAAAAAGCGCATATGGAAGAATTCTGTTTTTTGGCACTGCGGACGGCTTGGGGTATAAATAAACAAAAATTTAAAGAAATATTTAATATGGACATTCATGAATTGTATGGAGAAAAAATAACGGTTTTAAAGAAAAAAAACCTGCTGCAGGAAACAGATGAAGCCATAGCTTTGACAAAGACGGGAATGAAGTTCGGCAATAGCGTATTTAGTGAATTCTTATTATAATGTATACTGTATGGAAATACTGTTCTATAGCCTTATTCTTTACAAAGATATAATTTATACCATAAGTTCTATCTTTTTCTAGCGATTAGGATTCCTCCTAC
>USIX01000097.1 GCA_900554895.1 uncultured Megamonas sp.
TGGCAAGAAATTCACCCTTTCATCATTATAATTGTACCAAAATAGTTTATCATGTAATAATGCAAATTGCAAGACAATCCGCCTTAAATACTGTATATTTCAGTCGGAAGCGATATATATTTTATCACAAACCGTACCCAAAAATCTAGTCTTTAGCCAAAAAACAATTAAAAATATTTTATTTTTCCTTGACTTTAATCGCACTACAACCATTATAATTTATTTATCGTACAAAAATATCGTGAAAAGGTGTCCTGCCCATGAAAAAATTTATCTATCTTGTTATTTTAATATCAATTACATTCTGTCTTCAGTTATACAGTACGGAAAAACCGAGCGATATACCGTCCTTTGGCGAAGATTTTCCTGATAATACTGTTTCCATTCCACCTTCCGGCTCTACTTTAAAAGCACAATCCCATTTTCCCCGGGAAAATCCAGCGAACCGTGCACCTCTATTGGAGTGGACAAAAGATTTAAACGCTGTTTATTACGAATTTGAACTGTTTGATACGGTTCCTGAAAATATTTCCAACGACGAGCTTTCACCTGTACATCTGTATTACACCGCCTCCGTTTATACGAATGCCCTCCAGCTTGATTTATCCGATGTTGCTCCTGAAGCGTTATCGCATAAACCGCTGTACTGGCGCGTACGCTCCATGGATATTGACGGTAATCCCATTTCCTCTTTTTCACAACTGGAAATTTTATACGCTGTTGATAAACCGGCAACAATGAATTCACCGCTACCGCATGTAACTTACAATCAGGAAAACGGCACAACACTGCTTTATCCTGTATACGCCTTCATTCCCAATGCTCATGCCACTCAATTTGAAATAGAAGTTACCAGCAGAGAACCGGAAAACCCGAACGGCACCGCCCCTTCCCGTTACCGCATTTTCTCCGCTATAACAAATCTGTGCGATTACTATGACCCGAAGGCGCGTATCGGCAAATATTACTGGCGGGTACGCGGTCTTGACGATAACGGTAATCCTGTCGGTGTTTACAGCGATGCTCAAGTCTTCGAAAATAATCCGCAGTCCGACTGGAAAATCGGTATTTTCGGCGACAGCATAAGCCACGGTGGCGGTCATCTATCCTTCGGTCCTGCCGACTGGGAATACAGCTATGCTTATTACCTGGATTTTCCTGCTATCAATCTTTCATGCAGCGGCGACACAAGTCAAACTATGGTGGAACGCTTTGACAGCGACGTTCTGCCGTTTCATCCGCAGTATCTGCTGATTATGGGCGGTACGAACAGCCTTCGTGCCGGTGTTCCTGCCGACAGCGTCATTGCCGACCTTGTAGCCATCCAGGAAAAATGCCGAAAAAATAATATAATACCTATTCTACTTACTCTGGCACCGATTAATCCAGATAATATCAAAAAAGTTTTTGATGAAGGCACCGCTCCCGTTTGGCAGGAAAATCTTAATGCTGTAAATGATTTTATCCGCACACAGCCCCATATCGATACGGCAGCTGCGCTAAACAGCCCGCCGATACTGCCGACATATTACGGTATGGACGGACTGCACGGTGACATACCGGCAAAAAAAATCTATGCCCAGGCAATTAACGATAACATTTCTCAATTTGTTGGCAAATAGTCTTTATTATATATTGTAATTATAGTGTTCAGATTGTATAATAAGTGATATATATCACTGTTCAAATTTATCTATCATAGACTGTCATTTTAGGAGGAAGGTACTTTGAAAGCTATAAAAATACGTGACGGCATTTACTGGGTCGGTGCCATTGACTGGTCAGTCCGCAATTTTCACGGATATGAAACCGGCCGCGGCAGTACTTACAATGCTTATTTAATCATCGATGAAAAAATAACTCTAATTGATTCCACTAAAAAAGAATTCAGTGCCGAAATCATCGACCGCATTTCTTCCGTTATTGACCCTGCAAAAATCGACTGTATTGTCTGCAATCATCTGGAAGCCGACCATTCCGGCTCTATAGACGCCGTCTTGCAGCACTGCCCGAATGCTCAGGTTTTTGTCAGCCAGCCGAACGGGCTTAAAAATATCGCCAAATTCTGCGGTGACCATGCCTATACCGGTGTAAAAGCCGGCGACAGTATCAGTATCGGCAAACGCAATCTGAAATTCGTTCCTGTTCCGATGCTCCATTGGCCAGACAGTATGGTTACGTATTGCCCAGAAGAAAAAATTCTCTTTTCCAATGACGGCTTCGGTCAGCATTTAGCAACAAACGAACGTTTTGATGATGAAGTGGATTATTCCGTTTTAATGTATGAAGCTAAGAAATATTATGCCAATATTTTAATGCTGTACGGCCGCCAGACACAGACGGCTTTAAAAACAGTAGCCGGTCTTGATATCGATATGATTTTAACGGGACACGGCATCAGCTGGCGCAGCCATATCAAAGATATTTTAAATCTCTACAACAAATGGAGCAATTTGGAAGCAGACGAACACAAGGCTCTCGTCGTTTTCGATAGCATGTGGCATTCTACGGAATTAATCGCCAAAACCATTACTGAAGCTTTCCATGCCAAAGGTATTCGGACAAAATATTGTGATTTAAAAGCCGTACATTATTCCGATATCGTTACAGATTTTCTCGACAGCAAATATATCGCCGTCGGCTCACCTACGCTCAATAATAATATGATGCCTAATGTAGCTGCCTTTTTGTGCTACTTGAAAGGACTGACTCCGAAGAAAAATGACCGCAAGGCTCTTGCATTCGGCTCTTACGGCTGGGGCGGACAAAGTATCGCTCTCGTTCAAAAGGAACTCGAAGAAACCGGTCTTGAAATTTTCCACGACATGATACGCATCGCAAATCAGCCGACAAAAGAAGAACTTGACACTATCTACGCCAGCATTATCGAAAAAATTTAACTGAAATAAATATAAACATTACGGATTGAAGTTTAAGCTGTTTTAACTTATACTTCAATCCTTTTTTATAAGCAAAATTTATGCTTATGTAAAATCTTTTAAAAACCTATAAAATATTTTGAATTCAGCTTGACAAAGTGATTAGAACAATGTATCTTATAGTTCAGAGGATTAAATAAATACTTTAAAGAAAAAGTGAATTTATTCACAATTGTAATCTTGTTTTATTTGTTGTTATTTTTTTATTTTTTATTAGGGGTAATGTTTTTGAGGTATTGTGAAGAATTTCACATTTATTATTTAAAACGAATTTTGGGGGAGATTTAAAATGCCTAGAACAACAGAAGGAAAAAGACCACACGTAGTTATCCTCGGAGCAGGTTTCGGAGGAATTAAAGCTGCTAAATTATTCGCAGACAAAGATGTAGATGTAACCGTTGTTGACAAACACAATTATCATTTATTCCAGCCATTATTATATCAGGTATCTACTTCCATCTTGTCTGAAGATGAAATTTCGTATCCAATACGTGCATTTTTTCACAAAAACGATAATATAGATTTCTTCATGGCTGAAGTTACTGATTTTGACCCGGCCAATAAAACAGTTAAAACCAATCATGGTGACGTTACATATGATTATTTAATCATTGCAACTGGTGCTACGACAAATTATTTCGGCATGAAATCCGTAGAAGAACATTCCTATCCGATGAAAACCCTGCGCGAAAGCACACTTCTGCGCAATCATCTCATTCGTACGTTTGAACGTGCTTCCCGTGTAGAAATCGATGAAGACCTGAGAAAAGCTCTTATGACTATCGTCGTTGTCGGCGGCGGTCCTACCGGCGTAGAAGAATCCGGTGCGATTTCCGAACTTGTATATTCTGCTATGAAAAAAGACTATCATAACCTTGATTTAACTCAGGTTGATATTAAATTAATCGAAGCTACCGATAAACTGCTGCCGATGATGCCGGAAAATCTCCGCAATAATACGGTAGAAGTTTTAAGAAAGAAAAAAGTAGATGTACGCTTAAAAACAGCAGTTCAGGATTATGACGGCGAATACATCACTCTTAAATGCGGCGATAAAATTGAAAAAATCAGAACACGTACCGTTATCTGGGCTGCCGGCGTAAAAGCACAGCCGGTTGTTGCAAAACTCGGTGCTGAAGTTGACCGTGCCGGCCGCGTAATCGTAGAAAAAACTACACAGGTTAAAGGTTTCCCTGAAATTTACGCAATCGGTGACAGTGCTCATTTTGAACAGGACGGCCGTCCGCTTCCTACAATCGCTCCGGCTGCTTATGAAGCTGCTGAAACGACTGTTAAAAACATTATGCATGCTATTCGTGGCGAAGCTCAGGAAACATTTGTCTATAAAGACCTCGGCAGCATGGCTACAATCGGTGCCGGTGATGCCGTAATGTTCAAGGGTGTAATGAAATCCAAAGGCTTATTTGCTTGGATTGCATGGATGGCGGTTCATGTATTAAGACTTGCAGGCCCTCTTACTAATGTAACAGTTGTATTCAAATGGGTTATGAACTATTTCTTCGGTGTGCGCATGGCTCGTATCATCAGAGATTAATAAATTTGTTAAACGCTTAAAATATAATATAATCCCCAAAAGAGAGAAACAGGACTGTTTCTCTCTTTTATTATATGTACAAAAAAGCAGGATAATATATATCATCCCGCTAAAAAACTACTGAAATTCCTTTTAAATACTGAACTTGACGATAAAAATAATTTTTCCCGCTGTATATTTTACCTGTATTTTGCCTTTTAACAGATGTACCAGTTCATTTGCTATGGAGAGACCTATGCCGTAGCCGGATTTTTCACTGCTGTGCGATACGTCACCGCGATAAAAACGCTCAAAAAAGCGCGAATAATCCATATCCTTTCCGTCTACATAATCATTGGCAACAGTCAAAATTACTTCTTTTTTCTTCTTTTTACAAAACAGTTCCGTTTTTACAACACCGCCGTCGTCACAATACTTAACAGCATTATCTACAAGAATATTAGTCAATTCATACAAACATTTTCCTTCCGATTTTATAAAAATATCCGGCTCGATTTTGTATTCAAATCGTTTTGTCTGTTCTATAGCCATCTGTTCAAACGATTTAACAACTTCCATTGCAGTTTCAGAAAAATTCACCTTAGTAAAAATTATTTCCGATTGAGTTTTTTCTCCGATTTTAGCCAGAATAATCAAATCGTTAATAAGTTTTGATAATCGATGCACCTGTTTTAAAATACTTTCTGTCCACTGATTTTTGCCGTTAATCAGCTCCATTGCCTCCGTATTCGCTGAAATTATGGCAATCGGTGTTTTCAGTTCATGACCTGCATTCGTTATAAAACGCTTCTGATTTTCCACATTGCGCACAAAAGGCTTAATCGCTAAATTACTCAGTATAGCTAAAATCAATATATACAACAATGTACTGGCACAGCCGAGCGCAATGGAATCACCCATAAAATCCTGCACAATGGCTATATCCCTTGTACAGTCCATAATGACTATTATCGTGTCATTATTTTCATTTTGCGTAATTAAAAAAGCATATGTGGCTCTGTCTTTTTTAAAAAATCCCGTTTTATCCCCACTGGCCAGAGCAAATTCTGCATATTCAACAGCTTCCATTTGGGTAAAAGCCGCGATATTTTTAAGATTAAGTTCTTTTATATTTCCGTTTTCACTCATAATCACGTTGAAAAATCGGATTTGATACGGAAAATCAGGCGTATCTTCCGACCAGTCCGTCTCTCCGAACCAGCCGTTATCCTGAGAAATTTTTTTCGGCGTAAGATTTTCGCTGTTTTGAGCTAAATACGTCAAAGTAGATTCAACCTGCGTATGAACCCGCATATATGCAATAGTGTTAATCAGCCCCAGCACGCCTACTACTATGATAATAACGGTAGTTGTGGAAATTAAAATAAATTTACGGCGCAATGTCCTTATTACATTCATAATTAACGCCACCTGTCTTTATTCATTTTTTCGTCAGCACGAAAGACTCTCCTTTTTCGCCTAAAATCTGAATATCCGCATTCACCGCATCCAGTTTCTGACGTAAATATGAAATATATATCCAAACAATATCTTCATTTATCTCTGTTTCATCCGCCCATACGTGCATGAATAAGTCTCTTGTTGACAGATACTTATCCTCATTGAGCATCAAAAAACGCATAAGTTTCGTTTCTTTACCGTTGAGGCCAATGGAATTACGACAAAATAATGTCTGCTCTTCTATATTCAATTTCACGGAAGCCATCGTCAGCACCGTCGGTGAAAAAGAGCCTGTTCTTCTTATAATAGAACGTATACGCGCCAAAAGTTCACCCATAGAAAAAGGCTTCATTAAATAATCGTCAGCACCGGCATCCAAGCTTGTAATCCTGTCATCTATTTCAGTTTTGGCCGTCAGCATGATTACAGGTGTTACATCACCGCTTTTGCGCAAAATTTTTAAGGCTTCTACACCGCTCATTTTCGGCATCATTATATCGAAAATCAAACAGTCATACGCATTTTTCTGCGCCGCATCCACCGCTGCCAGACCGTCATATACACAATCCACTTCATATCCAGAATACTTCAGTACGGCTGCGACTGCTGCCGACATTTCTTTTTCATCTTCTGCTAATAATAATCTCATCTCATACCTCTTCCATCAGTTTTCCGCTTTTATTAAATTCCGTATGGTTTGCATAGATATATCACAGGCCGCCAGTTCATCAGCACACCGCTTCAATTCTCTTACAATCAAATCAGAATTTTTTATATCATGCTTGTATTTCATCTGATGCTCCAAGCTCGCCCACGTATCCATTGCGATTGTCCTTATCTGCAGTTCCGCAAAAAAACGGCCGGGATTTTGCCCCGTTACATCCTCATACGGCTGCGTTATCTCAATAATAACATGATAACTGCGGTATCCGTTCGGTTTGACATTCTTTATATAATCCTTTTCCTCGACTATACGAATATCTTTCATTCTTCTTATATATTTTAAATTGGTATAAATATCATCAATAAAACGGCACACAATACGAATACCTATAGCATCCTGTATTTCATGCAAAGCCGAATAAGTTGTCTGCGGCAAAGATTTACGAACACATTTTTCACTCATGCTTTCAGGAGATTTTATACGGTAAATTAAATGTTCATAAGCAGCTTCACCATTTTTATCAATTTCTATTTCATTATATGTTTTAATTTTTTCAACTAAATTTTCCATAACTGCTTTAAGCGTTGAAAAGTATTTTCCATAAATATTTTCCATATTTTCACCCATTTTTACTGTATATATCATTACCAATTCCAGATATTTAACAAAAATGCTCTCTTAATACAGAATACATCTGATAAAGAGAGCATTTTCATTAATAGATTAACTTTTTTCTAATACTTTAGCAGAACTTATTTTAAAGCTTCAGCTAATTTAGCATTAGTTTCACGTGCGGAAGCAACACTTGCATCGAACTGTGCTTTTTCTTTGTCATTGAGGTCGAGTTCAACGATCTGTTTGATACCGCCTTTACCAAGGATAACAGGAACACCAGCGCAAACATCTTTTTCGCCGTATTCGCCATCGAGGTAAGCAATACCAGAAATCTGGAGACCACTGTCTTTAGCAATAGCTTCAGCCATTGTAGCAGCAGTTGTACCAGGAGCATACCAAGCAGAAGTGCCGAGTAATTTAGTTAAAGTACCGCCACCAACTTGAGTTGCATGTTCGATTTCAGCAAGTTTTTCTTCAGAAAGAAGTTCAGTAACAGGTCTGCCTTTGTAAGTTGCGAAACGAGTAAGTGGAACCATTAAGTCGCCATGTGCACCGATTACCATTGCATTTACGTCGCGAACCGGGCATCCGATAGCTTCTGCGAGATAGTATTCGAAACGGCTACCGTCTAATAAACCGCTCATACCGATTACGCGATTGCGTGGAAGACCGCTGTCTTTCAGTGCAAGGTAAGTTAAAGTATCAACAGGGTTGGAAACAATGATGAATACTGCTTCTGGAGAATGTTTTAAAGCCTGGTCCATAACGCCTTTAACGATTTTGGAGTTAACACCGATAAGGTCGGAACGGCTCATGCCAGGTTTACGAGGCATACCGGAAGTAATAACAACAACATCAGAGTTTTCAGTTGCTTTGTAAGCTTCGTCAGCTTTAGCAGCATCGTCGATAGGTGCAGTCACACCGATGATTTTAGTGTCGATATGCATCATCTGTGCAGTCTGCATCATATCCATAGCTTTACCTTCAGTGAAGCCAGGTCTGATATCAACCATTACCACTTCTGTTGCAAAATTTTTGAGTGCAAGTACGTTAGCGCAAGTAGCACCTACGTTACCGGAACCAATAACTGAAATTTTCATAAATGAACATCTCCCTAAAAGTGAAATTCTATTTATCTTTAGTTTAGCTAGATAAAGTTAAAATGTCAACCATAATGTTGTAAATATTCATCATTATATCTAATATTTATAACTTTTTTTATACTTATAGATTTTTTAACGTTTCGCTGTCGCTGCACCAAACAAGTCTTCGAGGCTCTTTTATAAATCCATTCGGTACAACGGCTCGAAACAATTGGAATTTAGCTCGTGCCTTCTATTCTTAATAATAATTTAAATCGAGCTGTTAACACTGTAATTTGTAATCATGCTGAATTTT
>USIX01000098.1 GCA_900554895.1 uncultured Megamonas sp.
AGCAACGCCCTGAAGCTGGCCTGCCCCTTTACCTCCGCCCTCAGCGAGGCGGGCCTAAAATTTAGGCTGTGTTATGATGATAGCAAAAAAGGATAGTTATTGTTTAAATACAAGCTTGACCTGTTAAATTAAGAAAGCCATATACTTTTTATGTGAATGGAAGTAGATGTTTTTCTTAATGGAACAGGTCTTTTTTATTTTTTGATAAAGGAGTGGAACAGTTGTTTTATAAAAAACGCCTAAATAACAATGCGGTTGTTGTCGTCGATGACACGGGAAAAGAGCAGATTTTAACGGGAAAGGGCATTGGCTTTAATGTTAAAATAGGTGCCAGCGTTGATGAAAGCAGGATAGAAAAAATTTTTACGCTGAAAAACGATGTGGATAGTGAAAGATTGCAGGAACTGTTGAAAACAGTGCCTGTCGAGCATGTAGAGCTTGCGGAAGAAATTATTGATTATGCACGAATTCATATTGATAATAAGATAAACGATAATGCTGTCATTTCTTTGTGCGACCATATTTATATGGCAATAGAACGAAAAAAACAGGGGATAGACGTTAAAAATCTGATGCTGTGGGATATAAAGAAATTTTATCGCGATGAATTTGCTGTAGGGCAGTATGCGCTTAAACTGATTGAACAGAAATTCAGCACGGAGCTTACAGAGGATGAAGCCGGATTTATTGCCCTGCATATCGTTAATGCTCAGCTTGATTTACATGCAAAATCCGTTAATGAAATAACAAAGCTTATGCAGGAGATTGAAACGATAGTTCGACTTACATTTTCCATATCGCTTGATGTTAAGTCCGTTTATTATTACAGATTTATTACTCATCTGAAATTTTTCACGGAGCGTATCCGGTAAGGTGTATGAAAATCAGGATGTCGCCGGTATGCTGGAGCTTGTACGGAGCAAGTATCCGCAGACGAGCGTATGCGTTGAAAAAATTGCTCGGTTTCTGCAGAAAAAATATGGTTACAAACTGAGTGATGAGGAAATTTTATATTTAAGTATTCATATATCGAGGATAATTCAGGTTTCAAACTGATTTTTATTTATACAGTCATAAAGGATAGTTACATTAAGTTGGCTTGACCTTCATTATATATATTAAATGGAGGTAATTTTTATGTATGAGGAATTGGCAAAACAAATTATCGAACATGTCGGCGGCAGTGAAAATGTTATAAGTCTAACACACTGTATCACTCGTCTGCGTTTTAAATTGCGTGATGAGAAAAAAGCGGATGACGAGTATCTGAAAAATCTGGACGGTGTTGTAACAGTTATGAAAAGCGGCGGTCAGTACCAGGTTGTTATCGGTAATAAAGTTGCCGATGTTTATGCAAAGGTTATGCCGCTACTCGGTACACAGAATGCGGCGGATAAGGAAGATACGGTGCAGAACCAGAAAATACTTGACAGATTTATTGATATAATCTCCGGTATTTTCCAGCCGATTTTGGGCGTGATGGCGGCATGCGGTATGATTAAGGGGTTCAATGTGCTGTTTTTCGCCATGGGATTTTATTCCGATACTTCAGGCGGATATCTTGTGCTCAACGCTATCGGTGATGCTTTATTCATGTTTCTGCCGTTGTTTTTAGGCTACACTTCAGCGCAGAAATTCGGCTTAAAACAGATGGTCGGTCTTGTCATCGGGGCAATTATGTGTTATCCGACTATTCAAAACAGTATGCTGGGCAGGATTTTTGAACCGATGTATACCGTTTTTGACGGAACGATATTCGCAACGCCTGTTTATATAGACTTTTTCGGCATTCCGCTCATGGCGATGGATTATACTTCTACGGTAATTCTCGTTATTTTTATCGTGTATTTTGCCAGCAAATGCGAAAAGTTGTTTAATAAGCATGTGCCGGATTTGGTGAAATTCTTCTTTGTGCCTATGCTGACAGTCATAATCGCTATTCCGGCAGGGCTATTGTTAATCGGTCCTGTTACGACGCTCGGTGCAAACATTATTGCCGATACCGTAATGAATATCCGTGATATTTCGCCGCTCATTGCCGGTGCTGTTGTCGGTCTTACATGGCAGATTTTGGTTATTTTCGGTCTGCACTGGGGATTTATTCCGATTTACATCAATAATATTGTTACGTACGGCTATGATAATGTAATGATGCCGTTTTTTGCCTGTACTTTCGCCACATCTGCCGTAGTTCTGGCTATTTTCTGCAAAACAAAGGATAAAAAATTAAAGGAAATGTGTCTGCCGAACTTTATTTCCGGCATTTTCGGCGTAACGGAACCTGCCATTTACGGTATTTTAGTACCGCTTAAAAAGCCGTTGATTGTCAGCTGTATTGCAGGAGGTATCGGCGGCGGATTTTACGGTGCCTTCAATTTCCGCAAATTCATGATGGGCGGCATGGGCATATTTGAATTTCCGGCAATGGTTGCGCCGGACGGTTCACTCAGTAATTTAATGGTGGCGTTTGCCGGCGTGGCTATCACAATGGTAGTTGCCTTTGTTATGATGTTCGTTACATTCAAGGATAAGCAGACGGTTGCCGTATCTATTGCAAATGCAGCTGCCGCTGAAAAGACGACTGTTGCGGAAACTGAAAAAAGTAGTTCCGGTGAAAATAAAAATGAAAAACTCATTAAAAATATTGAAATCAAAAGTCCTCTGAAAGGCAGTATAATTCCGCTGAGCCAGGTTCAGGACGGTGCATTTGCGGCGGAAATACTGGGGAAAGGTGCGGCAGTCGTTCCGCAGGAGGGAATTGTAACATCTCCTGTAAACGGCACGGTAAGTACGCTTTTTCCTACACTTCACGCCATAGGTATCATGTCGGACGAAGGTGCAGAGCTTTTAATCCATATCGGGCTCAATACGGTGCAAATGAACGGCAAAGGTTTTAAAGCGTTCGTTCAGCAGGGCGATAAAATCACGGTCGGTCAGAAACTCATTGAATTCGACATGGACTTACTGCAAAAAGAAGGCTACTGTCTGGAAACGCCTGTTGTCGTAACGAATACGGCAAATTATCTTGATGTTCTGGCGGAAAATTCTAAAGATGTATCGTGCGGCGAACCCTTGCTGCATATTGTGAAATAAGGAGATGGTATTATGAGTTTCCCCAAAAATTTCTTATGGGGCGGAGCTACTGCCGCCAATCAGTGCGAAGGCGGTTTTGACGAAGGAGGCAGAGGGCTCGCCAACGTAGATATCTGTCCGAGCGGACAGGAACGTTCCGCCGTCATTCGCGGCAGAGTGGAAAATATGTCCTGCAATCCGAAACTGCATTATCCGTCGCACGAAGCGGTCGATATGTACCACCATTATAAAGAGGATATCGCTTTATTTGCCGAAATGGGCTTTAAAGTATACCGCATGAGCATTGCCTGGACGAGAATTTTCCCGAACGGCAATGAAAACGAACCGAATGAAGCAGGACTGAAATTTTACGACAATATTTTTGCGGAATGCAGAAAATACAATATTGAGCCGCTCGTTACGATTTCCCATTTCGACTGCCCCGTACATCTGATAAAAACAATCGGCGGCTGGAAAAACCGCCGGATGATGGATTTCTACCTGAAATTATGTAAAGTGTTGTTTACAAGATATAAAGGATTAGTAAGATACTGGCTTACATTCAATGAAATAAATATGATTTTGCACGCGCCGTTTATGGGAGCCGGTCTTGTTTTTCAGCCGGGCGACAACGAAGAACGTATAAAATACCAGGCGGCGCATCATGAACTTGTCGCCAGTGCGCTCGCCACGAAAATGGCGCATGAAATCGACGCAAAAAATAAAATCGGCTGTATGTTCGCCGCAGGCAGTGCCTATCCGTTTAGCTGTAAGCCGGAAGATGTCTGGGAAGCGCTGCAGATGGACAGAGAGAATTATTTCTTTGTCGATGTGCAGTCGCGCGGTCGATATCCGTCTTATGCGTTGAAAGCATTGCAGCGCCGAAACTGTATGCCTGTCATGTCGGACGGTGATGCGGAAATTCTGCAAAAATATCCGGTGGATTTTGTAGCATTTTCCTATTATAACAGTCGTTGCATAGCCAGCAAGATTGATGAAGAGAATATGGCGGCGGGTAATCTTTTCGCCAGTGCGAAAAATCCGTATCTTAAATACAGCCAGTGGGGCTGGCCGATTGACCCGCTCGGCTTCAGAATTACGCTGAACGAGATATACGACCGCTATCAAAAACCACTGTTCGTCGTGGAAAACGGTCTGGGGGCAAAGGACATTCCCGACGAAAACGGCTATGTCGAGGATGATTACCGCATAGATTATTTACGGGCTCATATTAAAGCTATGAAAGATGCCGTTGAACTTGACGGAGTTGATTTAATCGGCTACACTTCATGGGGACCGATTGATTTGGTCAGCGCTTCCACAGGCGAGATGAAAAAACGGTACGGTTTTATCTATGTGGATAAAAATGATGATGGCAGCGGAACAATGGCACGCAGCCGTAAAAAATCATTTTACTGGTATAAGAGAGTAATAGAGTCGAACGGAGAAATTTTATAAAACAAAAAGCAGGTACTTTAATGTACCTGCTTTTTCATCTCAATTATAATGTCAAATATTTATAATATGAACCGATGAAGAGGCTGAAACCGATAATTCCGGTTAGAGAACCTGCATACCAGTAATATTTTATTTTGCTGATTGCTGTAAGAGAAGATAATAAAATACCTATCTGTAAAAAAATCAAGGCATTACCGAAGTCTGCCGAAATTTCCTTAGTGGCAAGGTGCTTTTTTTCTGCTAATTTGGCTTTCTGAGATAATATCTCCTCTTCTGCTTTATATTGAGTGATTTTCTGCTCATAAGCTGCTTTTTTGGCGTAAAGTTCCTGCTGCAACTTGTTGTTATGGGTCAAATCGGTTTTGGCCAGCTCGATTTCAATATTATAAAGTTCAGTTTCTAAAGTAGTTTTTTTTATTGTTTTTGATTGGTAATGCGACCAATGGTTGAATGCCTCATTTTGGCTGATTACCACCTGATTGCCAAGACTTGCTGCTTTAAATGAAGCAAGCGTGCCGACTACGGCTAAAATCAAAGTCGTTACCGCTACCAGAGTTTTCAAGGTTTTTGACCATGATTTTGTGATAACTTCTTCATGATACTCCTTTATAATATTGTCATTGTCTGTCTGTTTCCTGTCGGGGTCCATAAATCATCTCTTTCTTTATATATTAATATGATAATACTTATTTGATAATTATAACTGATTTTATATTTTTTAGCAATTAATATTATTTTTTTGATATTTGTTCTTTCAGCTTATTTTCTTCCGGAATGATAATTTCTTCATAACGGTCTACTTTTTTATTGAGGCGCTCAATGACTAAATTCATGGTATCAACCTGTTTTTGCAGCCGGTCGCGCTGTTCTTTTAAAATTTCCTTGCGAGCTTCGGCTGTTCCCTCTTGATAGAATAATTTGATGTAGTCAATGAGGGCTTCAATTTGAACGCCTGCATTGCGCATACATTTCACAAATTCAATCCAGTTGCATGAAACTTCATCAAAATCGCGTATGCCGTTTGCTTTGCGCGGTATCGGCGGCAATAATCCGATGCGTTCATAATATCTGATTGTATCGGCGGAAATATTGTATTTTTCACTGACTTCTTTTATTGTCATAATATCAACTCCTGTTTGACGTTTTATTGTTAAATTTATAATATCATTTGAAGTTGGCTTAAAGTCAATCAAAAACTTATTTTTTATGTATTAATAAAAACTTATAAAAAAACCTTGACATTTTGTCTTAATGGTGATACTCTCTTAATTAGAAGTTAGCACTCACTACTATAGAGTGCTAACAACAGGGGTGAAAAAAATGCTAGATGAAAGAAAACAACGCATTCTCCGAGCCATTGTAGATGACTATATTTCTACAGCAGAGCCGATTGGCTCCCGAACAATCGCCAAAAAATACGGTTTGGGAATTAGCCCTGCTACTATTCGCAATGAAATGGCTGACTTGGAAACGCTAGGTTATATTAAGCATCTCCATACCTCATCGGGGCGCATCCCTTCATCAAAAGGTTATCGTTTTTATGTAGATGACCTCTTAACGTTGGAACAATTGTCGGAGGATGAGAAAAATCTTATCAACAATTGGTATGCCACTAAAGTTCGTTCGGTTGAAGAAATCTTTCGCGAAACAAGTCGCATAATTTCTCAGTTAACGAAGAATGTTTCTTTAGTTCTGGCACCGCAATTAACTCAGACAGCTTTCAGATATCTGCGTTTTCTACCGCTTGACAGTTCACATGTAATTGCCATTATCATGACGGATGCAGGATTTATCAATAATAAAATCCTCAGTATTCCGAGAGGGCTGTCTTTTGATGATTTTGAAAATATCGCAGATGTTTTCAATTTTTATCTGAAAGGTCGTCGCCTCAGTGATATCAGCATGGCTTCTATCCGTAAAATCCGTGGTGAAACGGTTAACTCTACAGTATTTAATGCCATAATTAATATCATTGATGAAGCTCTGGTTCAGGATAAGAAAAGCCGTCTGTATCTGGGCGGAGCTGGACAACTTATGGAACAGCCGGAATTTCATAATATAGATAAAGTCAAAAGGATTTTATCTATGCTGGAACAGGAAACTTTGCTCTGCGATATTTTACAGGAACAGCGCGACAAGGGACTGGCTGTTACTATCGGACAGGAAAATAAATATAATGATATAAAAGATTGCAGCATAATCAGCGCAACGTATCATTTAGACGGCAAACCTGTTGCGACACTGGCCGTTTTAGGCCCGACGCGTATGGATTACGGTAAAATTATTTCATTGTTAGAATTTATGAATACAAATCTTGCCAACATATTTCATCGCTTCGATTTGTAGCTAGAAATAGCTGTCTTAGAAATATAAGAAGGTGGTTTAATTTATGACATCTCCAGAAGAAAATAAAAATACAGTAGATACACAGACTGAAGCGGCTGCGGAGACGATGGAAAAAGCTGAAGAAACTGTTGATACAGCAGATACTGACGCTTTAAAATCTCCTGCTGACGAGGCAAATGATGATTTAGAAGCAATAAAGAAAGAATTGGAAGCACAGAAAGTCTTATTACAAGACAGTGAAGAACATTATAAACGGTTACAGGCGGATTTCATGAATTTCCGCCGCCGCAATGAGAAAGAACGCGAAGAATTATCCAGCGTAATTGTTCAAGGCTTGATAAAAGATTTGCTTCCTATTATAGATAATTTTGAACGTGCTCTTGCTGTTGAAGAAGCAAAAGGCAGTGCACTACATGATGGTATTACCATGATTTACAATCAGCTTATCGGTTCTTTGCAGAAAAACGGTCTTGAAGAAATCAAAGCTGCCGGTGAAAAATTCGACCCTAATTTTCATCAGGCGGTAATGCGAGTGCAGGACCCGGAAAAAGAAGACGATACGATTGAAGAAGTATTGCAAAAGGGTTATATGGTACAGGGACGAGTAATCCGTCCTAGTATGGTAAAAGTTGTTGCCAACTGATAAAAAGCTGGCTCAAATATATTAATTTCAGATAACACTTATATTTATATATAGATGTTTTTAGGAGGAATTTTAAAATGTCCAAAGTAATTGGTATTGACTTAGGTACTACTAACTCTGTAGTAGCTGTTATGGAAGGCGGCGAACCTACAGTTATCACAAATCCGGAAGGCAGCAGACTTACTCCGTCCGTTGTTGGTTTCACAAAAGACGGTGAACGCCTTATCGGTCAGCTGGCAAAACGTCAGGCTGTTTCCAATCCAGACAGAACAATTGCTTCAATTAAACGCCATATGGGTGAAGTTGATTATAAAGTAAATATTGATGGTAAATCCTATACTCCGCCGGAAATTTCTGCTATGATTTTGCAGAAACTGAAAGGCGATGCTGAAAAATATCTCGGCGAAACAGTAACTCAGGCAGTTATCACTGTTCCGGCTTACTTTAACGACAGCCAACGTCAGGCAACTAAAGACGCAGGTAAGATTGCAGGTCTCGATGTTCTGCGTATTGTAAACGAACCGACGGCTGCAGCTTTGGCTTATGGTCTTGATAAAGGCGAAAACGGTACAATTCTCGTATTCGACCTTGGCGGCGGTACATTCGATGTATCCATCTTAAATCTTGATGACGGTATGTTCCAGGTTGTTGCTACAAACGGTAATACTCATCTGGGCGGCGATGACTTTGATAATGCCGTTATGAACTGGATGGTAGAAGAATTTAAAAAATCCAACGGTATTGACCTTTCTCAGGATAAAATGGCTGCTCAGCGTCTTAAAGAAGCTGCTGAAAAAGCAAAAATTGAATTATCCAGCATGACTTCTACAAATATTAATCTGCCGTTTATTACAGCTGACGCAACAGGTCCGAAACATCTTGATTTGACGCTTACACGCGCTAAATTCGATGAACTTACAGCAGACCTTGTTGAAGCAACTGTTGAACCAACTCGTAAGGCAATGGCAGATGCAGGTCTTTCCACTTCTGAAATTGATAAGATTATTCTTGTCGGCGGTTCTTCCCGTAGCTGCATTTTAAGGTAATTCCCAGATCCGCAAAT
>USIX01000099.1 GCA_900554895.1 uncultured Megamonas sp.
ATCCTGTATTTCCTTGGAAATAAGCTCCATAAAATTAATATGAAATATATTATATGAGCTTAATATAAAATTGTCAATGTTTAATTTTAAATAAAAACCCTCAGGAATATATTCTTGAGGGTTAGATAGAGATTTATTTTATATTAGAAGTACCTATTATAGTATTGCCTACCGTAGACCAGTTTACAGGTAAATTCATTATTTCGCTTAGAGAACTTACTGGAATGAAAAATTTGTTTTCAATTTTGAGGGTTGGCGCAGAATTAGTACAGATTAAAATATCATTCATTTCATATATATTAGAATTTAATTTTGTGGATAATATATTATTATTAAATTTTAATACTGCGGAATTTTCATTTGTTGTTAAAGAACCATTTAATGCTATACTAACTTCATCAAGAGGAATATATAATACATTATTTAAAATTTTTATCGGACATTTATGATTATTTATTGAAAAATCAAATGTTAAATTGTTTTTGAAATCAATCTTGGAAATAAGACCATGAATACCTTTTGTTTTATCAACAACCTGAGAGACTTCATAATCAGTAGCAGCACTTAAATATGCATAAGCAGTTTTTCTATCTACTCCGATTTGTTTGGATATAAAACTAATAGATTCACGTACGGATTTACGCATTGCTTCATCTAAATCCTCATCAAGACCTATAGGAATCCAGTATTTTTCTGTTTCAGCGAAAGGCTGTACAAGAGTATCATTGTTAGTTTGAGGAATTTCGGGACTACCTTTTTTCAAAACAGTTAGGCGAACAGTACCACGAAGTGGTGCTTCTAAAGCTGTCAGTGCTACTTCACCATCACCTTGGGCGAAATGTGGATCGCCTGTATAAAAACCTGCTCCAGCAATTTTTATCGGGAGATAGAGAGTAGAACCAACTCCAAGTTCGTTGATATCAATGTTGCCGCCAATATCCGTAGGTGGTACAGAACTATAATGTTCATTAGAATCAGGCGTTACGCCCATAATACCAAGAAATGGATTTAAAGGAAATTGCATTGTATGACCATTGCTTTTCATTATGCCAAACCATTCGTTATTTATTTTTTTTATGGGAGTAAAGATAGATACATTACCATAAGATGAAGGATTTTTGTAAGAAGGATTTTCGAGACGAGGTTTTTCCGGCATTTCATCAGGAATAGTACCTTTAAAATGGCGGTTGCTAACAACACCATAAGGAACACGAGGGGTAAGAGAAAGGACTTCTACTTTTAATACATCACCTGGTTCAGCACCATCAACGTAAACGGGACCTGTTACAATATGAGGTCCATTCGTATCAAAATCGTGACCTTTTTTATTAGAGGCAATATTTACGGCATCCTGCAATACGTGTTCAGGTGTTATGCCATATTGGCCGAAATATTTCACAGGGTCTTTACCCTGGTCTTCTAAAATACCCTCATGGGATACAGTATCAAAAGTTATGGTACTGCCACTTGGTACGTGAAGAATGGGTTTATCGTTGCGATTGGGTAACATACCCCAGAAGATATTATCTAAAGTAGATGGTATGTAATAGTCGCCCGGAATTGTTCCATCATCTTTAGTTTGCAGATAATCAACGGATGGAGCTCTATAGGCTGCTTCTGCTGGATTGTATCCTGAAAGAAAGCCGGAGGATAGAGAAACAGATAATACTGTGGAGAGAATAAGTTTTTTGTTGAGTTTAATTTTTTTCATTAAATCGCTTCCTGTCTGTTAAAAAATAAAAAAGACAAAGGTGCTGTTTAAAGACACCTTTGTCTTGTTATGAGCATAACAAAATCATTTTATTTTGTCAATATGTAAATATAATTTTGTTCGTGTTATGCTTATTGTGTACAGTATTTTTAAGCTATGTGGTTGATAATGGATTTTCAGTATGATATATTATATGCATTAAAGCAATGAAGCTGTGAGTGGATGAATGTCATCTATTCACAGCTTTTTTGTTAGGAGGAATAGTTATGTTAGGAAAGAAAAAAATTATTTCATTGACTTTAAGTGTATTTTTATTAGGTGGATGTGTAACAAGTTTTGCCGCCGATTTGCCAGAAGTAAAAATTTTAGCTACGGGTGGAACAATTGCAGGCAGTGCTCCTTCTAATACGCAGATGACAGGGTATACATCAGGGGCATTAGGTGTTGATACGCTCATTAATGCCGTACCGGAAATAAAAAATATAGCCGTTGTCAGCGGCGAACAGATTGCCAATATCGGCAGTGAAAATATGACTAATGATGTTTGGTTAAAACTTGCAAAACGTTGCAATGAACTTTTATCAGACCCAAATATCAAAGGTATTGTTATTACTCACGGAACGGATACTCTGGAAGAAACGGCATATTTTTTGAATTTAACTGTAAAAAGCGATAAACCAGTCGTAATAATTGGTGCCATGCGTCCTGCTACTGCTATCAGTGCAGACGGTCCGGTGAATTTGTTAAATGCTGTTAAACTGGCATCTTCGCCTAAAGCGGTAGGTAAGGGTGTATTAGTAGCACTTAATGATGAAATAAATGGTGCACGTGATGTAACGAAAACGAATACGAGCAATGTGGCTACGTTTAAAGCTCCAGAATTAGGACTTTTGGGATATTTTGCTAATGGAGAACCGTATTTTTATAAAGAAACGACACGCAAACATACTAAGGATAGTGAATTTGATGTCAGCAATTTGACAGATTTGCCGCGTGTAGATATTATTTATACTCATGGTAATGACGACAGAGTTTTAATTGATGCTGCTGTAAAGGCTGGTGCAAAAGGTATTGTTTATGCGGGTAGCGGAATGGGCAGTATTCATAAAGATGCAGAACCAGGGCTGGTTGACGCTCAGAAAAAAGGGGTCGTTATTGTGCGTAGTTCCCGTGTAGGAAACGGTATGGTGGTTGCAGGTTCGGAGCAGTACACGAAGGAACACTTTTTAAACGGTGATACCTTAAATCCGCAGAAAGCACGTATTCTGTTGCAGTTAGCACTGACAAAGACAAATAATTTGGGCGAAATACAGAAAATGTTTGATGAATATTGATAATGAAAGGAAGAATGTCAATGTTTTTGCAAAAATACTATACAAAGATAATAGGCAGTCTGTTGATTTTAGGAGCTCTGATGATTTCTGCCGTATCATGTTTAGCGGCGGAATTTGAAAATAGCATGCGCATAGCAACTGTTAATTTTCAACCGATATGGGGAGATAAAAAGGCTAACTTAAATAAAATGGTTGAGATGACAAAACAAGCCGCAGATAATGGAGCACAATTAGTACTTTTTCCAGAAATGTGCTTAACTGGCTATGCTATGGAACAGGATAATTTTATAAAACGTAGTGAACGAATGCAGGTAAAACTCGCAGAAGAAATAAACGGCGAGAGTGCAAAAATAATGGCACAGACAGCAAAAGAAAATAAAGTATACGTAGTATATGGATATCCTGAAAGAATAGGAAAAGACCCGTTAAATGTATATAATTCAGCTGTAGCAATTTCTCCGAGCGGTGAAATTTTAGGTTCGTATAGAAAAGTTCATCCATTCGGAAGCGAAGTAATTTGGGCAAAGACGGGAACGGAACCTTTTATGTTTGATAGTCCATGGGGAAAAATAGGTATCAGTATATGTTATGATACATATAATTATCCTGAACTGAGCCGGTTTTATGTAGCTAAAGGTGCGAAGATAATTCTTAATCCGACAGCTACTTCTTGGGGTTATTATTCTGCTAGCGAGTTAGAAAACGGACAGCCGTTAAATGACGGAAAGCCTATTAACGGTAATAATAAAGCGTGGCTCAACAGATTTAAGAACAGAATTGAAGCGGTAACTACGCAAAACGGCGTTTTTTTAGTAACTTCAGATTTAATAGGTGCGGAACGAAAGGCGGACGGTACATTTATGGGAACGGCATTTCCAGGTGGTAGCTGTGTAGTGGGACCGACTGATGATAAAAAAGGAACTATGGAATATATTTCATATTATGGAACAAATCCAGAAACATCTGTAGATGAAGGCATTATTTATAGTGATTTGAATTTGGAAAATGCAAAAAGGAATTCTTTTACCAATTATATAAAAACGGAGTTGCAGGAAGGAAATTTATATCAGCCTTCATTGTATGAAAAATGGTTTAAGGATTTGAAAAAAGATTATAAATCCTTATATTAAAATGAAAACCTCAGAGAAGTATCTCTGAGGTTTTTGTGTATAAGTTTGAATATGGAAAGCTATCTAAATACGTAATAAAATTTTAGAATGGATTGTAATTTATGGTGCTAATAGTTTAAATTAAGTTACTGTTGAAATCCGAATTAAGTTATTATATGGGCTATATTCAAAAATGAGATTCAAGGCGATTTAGTATAGCGGGTAGTATAACGTTAAAAGGGTTTTCTTTTTTGTTCATTTTTAGTTTCAAATAAAAATAAACATTATTATAAGTTATTTCAGTATAGCATTGTTGCTGCCTTTTGTATAACCAGATAAATCAATGGTTACGAATTTAAAACCGAGTTTTTTTAATTCAATATCGATTAATTTTATCGTTTCAGGTCTAATGATTTTAGCTATTTGCGTTTCATCAACTTCAATACGGGCTAAATCGCCATGATGGCGGACGCGCATTTGCCCTTGTACAAATGGGCGAATGATTTTTTCAGCTTGGGCTACCTGATGCAATCTTTCCGGTGTTATTTTAATGCCGTAGGCAAGACGCGAGGCGAGACAGGCAGAGCTTAATTTGTTCCAGACAGGCAAATTCCACTGTTTTGCCATTTGGCGTATTTCGTTTTTGGTGATATGAAGTTCTAAAAACGGGGATTTTACTCTGTCAAATTCTTTCAGGGCAGTCATGCCGGGGCGGTAATCTCCTTTATCATCTTCATTGGAGCCTTCAAGCAGATAAAAGATATTGTTCTGACGGCAGAACTCTTCCATAAATTTAAAGCGGTTGATATGGCAATGATAACAACGCATTTTGTCGTTGGCAGTGAATTGGGCATCAGCTAAGTCATTAAAATGAAAAATTTCATGCTTTATGCCGATTTGCTCTGCGACCTGCTGAGCGTCGTTGATTTCATCTTCCGTCATAAGCGATGATACAGCTGTAACAGCTATAGCTTTGTCGCCGAGTGCAAGATGGCAGGCTTTTGCAAGAGCAGAGCTGTCCACTCCGCCGGAAAATGCTACGGCTACGGATTTATAGGACTTGATTAATTCGATTAATTGCTGTTGTTTAGTCATGATGTAGTTCCTCGTTTATTAAAGATAATGCTGTTTGTTGTACTTTTTTCAGTGGTACGCTGTATTTTTGCGCAGCTTTTTTACAATCTTCATATTCAGCGGAGATATTTAGAATTTTATCTCCTTTTTTGGCAATTTTACAGCTTATTTTTCCATATGGAGTGTCGATTATTTTAAATTCTCTATTAAGGCTGTAACGGGTGATTACTTCTTCACGTATGCCAAGAGTGGTCGTTTCAGCAAAAATTATGTCAAGGCATTTTTCTTTATTTTCTGGGCGGGTAAGTACGGATAAAGTATTGGCGCAGCGGGATTTTTTCATATAAATCGGTGTGAGCCATACATCAAGTGCAGACGCGTTGAACAATTTTTCTGTAATATACTCGTAATTTTGCGGATTGAAATCATCAATGTTGCATGATAAAACGATTAATTTGTCGATTGTATATTCTGCCACAATTTTCATCTCATTTCTTATTATTTCTATTTAGTATAATACTTGGATTGAAGTTTAAGTCAAGATTTATTATACAAAATCTGCTGAATAGGAGTTTGTTTCTTTTTATCCAATTTATAAAGATAGATAAAAAAGCATAGGCATAAAAAAACTTGAACGGATGTTGAAGCAGGTGAAGCCAATCCTATATAGAATAAGGAAGGGTCGTTCATCTGGCTCATAAAATAAGAAACGGGAATTCGGATGGCGAATGCCCCGAATATACCTTGTATCATGACGAATAATGTTTTGCCGTGTCCATTGAAATATCCGACGAAGCAGAACAGCATGGAAACGAGAAAACAGTCAATGGCGTATGCTTTTAGGTATTCAGCTGTTGCCAGAATAATTTGCGCATCCGTGGAGAAAATCATGGCGAGGATATCACCGTGGAAAAATGACACAAAGCCGAGGATTGTACCGATAAAAAGCGAGGATATAATTGTATATCCGAGAGCTTTGAATACTCTGTCCGGCTTTTTTGCACCGAGATTTTGTGCGGTAAATACTGCCATGTACTGCATATAAGCGGACGGAACGAGCATGATGAAGGCACAGATTTTTTCGGCAACGCCGACACCGGCGGAAAAAATGACGCCGAGAGAATTCACGATAGCCAAGATAACTAAAAATGATATATTTACAAGCAGGTCCTGCAGGGCGACGGGACTGCCGAGACGCAGAACTTTTTTGGTGATTTTGGAGTTGAAGCGAATGTAACTGAGATGGAATGAAATGGGCAGATTGACATGACGGGCGATTAGTAAAGATAAAATAACGCTTATTGCCTGTGCAAGAACGGTGGCAATGGCAGCACCGGCAACGCCCATGTTGAAAACGGCAACAAAGAGCAGGTCGCCGATAATATTACAGATACAGGCAATGGCAGCGGTATATAGTGGCAGACGGGAATTGCCTACGCCGCGCAGAACGCTGCCGAAAACGTTATAGGCAATGATAAAAACAGTACCGGCGGAGCAGATTTGTACATAGATAACGGTTAAGTCAAATGCCTGCAATGGAGTGTGCATGATGGAAGCAATAGGAGAAGCCATTGCTATCATGGCGATTGTAACGATAATGGAAATGATAAAAAACAGATATATGCTGGCGCCGATGATTTTTCCGGCATCATTAAAAAGACCTTGACCGATTTTTCTGCCGACAAGAATTGTTATCCCCATAGAAAGACCGACAATAACGAGCGTCAGGGTCTGCATAACCTGACTGCCTATGGCAACGGCGGAAACGTCTTCTGGCATACAGAACTGACCGACGATTATTAAATCCACTGCACCGTACATTGCCTGTAAAAACAGGGCAAGCAAGATAGGTAAAGCAAAATGAAACAGAGGTTTTAAAATACTTCCTTCCGTAAGTGTTAATTGTTTGTCCATAAAATATCTCCTTTTTTATAAAAAAATAAATTTTTTTATGTACCCGGGTATAAAAAAAGGCTGGATAAGAAATCAAGCGCACTTGACATCTTATCCAGCCGTTATAGTTGCGACTATAAGCCCTCCGATGAGCAGTTTTATTATAGCAAATTGAATTTTAAAGTCAATAAAAATTTATATCAGCGCATATGGTTTATCATGCTGGCAAGGCGACCGGCGCCAAAACCGTTATCAATATTCATAACGGCGACACCGGCGGCACAGCTGTTTAGCATAGCAAGAAGTGCCGAAAGACCGCCGAAGGATGCTCCGTAACCGACACTTGTAGGTACGGCAATAACCGGTTTATTGGCAAGGCCGCCGACAACGCTGGCAAGAGCACCCTCCATACCTGCCGCTACAATTATAACATTAGCATCATCGATTAAATTTTTTCTGGCAAGCAAGCGGTGAATTCCGGCTACACCGACATCAAAGCAGTATTCGACTTTATTGCCCATAAGCTGTGCAGTAAGTCCCGCTTCGCATGCTACAGGAATATCGCTTGTACCCGCTGTCAATACGAGAATAAAACGTTTGTCGTCAATGGGAGTAGTATCCCTCTCTACATAAATGATACGTGCAGCTTCGTCATACAGTGCGCTCGGCACGAGTTTAAGGACAGAAGCGTAATTTTCCTGTGTAGCACGGGAGGCAATAATATTTTTTTTGCTGTGATTAAACAGGTTAAGAAAAATATCAGCGATTTGCTGGTTTGTTTTTCCTGCACAGTAAATAACTTCAGGAAAGCCTTGCCGATTAGCTCTGCTGTGGTCAACTTTGGCAAAGCCGATATCTTCAAAGCTGTCATTTTGAATTTTTTCCAAAACGGTTTTTTCACTGACAGTTCCCTGTTTATAAGAATGAAGTAAATCAATTAATTCTGTATTGTTCATTTTCTAAAACCTTTTTTCTTGTTTTGATTGCGTTTATAACGAATATAGTAAAATAGGCAGATTAATACAAGGAAAGTAGCTACGGCAAGACTGGCTTCATGACCTACGTCGAGCATTTTCTTCCAATTATCGCCGAGTACCCAGCCGATATATAAAATGAGCATTGTCCACGGCAGCGAACCGATGAAGGTATAAACGATGAATTTTTTCATGTTGACGCGGGCAAAACCGGCAGGTAAGGAAATGAAGGTGCGGACTACAGGAAGGAGACGGCTGAAAAATACGGCTTTAATACCGTATCGGTCAAACCAGCGCTGTGCTGTGTCCACATGAGATTTTTTCATAAAGAAATATTTTCCGTATCGGTCTACAAATGGACGACCGCCGTGGGAACCGATATAATAC
>USIX01000100.1 GCA_900554895.1 uncultured Megamonas sp.
GACGGCCTGTCTGTCTGTCTGTCTGTCTGTCTGTCTGTCTGTCTAAAGCATATTGCGAACCGCACGATTTGTCAATCCTTTTTAGTAAATTTTTAATTCACAACTTCAAATTTGGATATACAGCCTTCGAAAACTTCTTAAAGAATCTATGCAATACTTTATTTGCATTTATAATATACACAATTTAAAATATTTGTCAATATTTTTTGGTGCAAATCGCCTTGGTTTGAGCTACCACTTCTACAAAAATAAACATTTTTATTTATTTTCAGAGAAAACGCATTGACAAAATCCATAAAATTGATTACTTTTATAGTAAAGTTGTTGTGCAAAAAAAAGAGACTGCAGCCACTTCTCATTGGGGGAGAGTTGTGGTCTTTTATTCTGGAGAAAAATTATGCGTTCTAAGAAGAAGGGAGTTGTCGAACTGTGGAAAAGCACAACCAGAAAACAAGTGAGCGGAGTAGATCCTCCCGTGCAAAATGGGTGCTGGCGTTATCCTTGTGTCTATGCCTCATCAGTATGATCTTCTCGTCTGCCATACAAAGCAACTTTGGAAATGTGGAAGTGAAGGAACTAAAATTGATGGATCCGTCTGGCTACGCGGTAAGTGTGATTGCCCAGGAAAATAAAAAGGTGAATGTGTTCAAAACAAAAATACGCTTTAACCGGCACATCATGGAAAGTACGTTTTCCGCCCGACCTTTGGCGGACATATCCAGCCGTTACGGCGCGACAATGGATTACAAGAAATTTACTCAGGAATATTTAAAAAGTTCAACTTGAACATTTTGGAGGTTATAAGAAATGGTGAAATATACTGACGGGATTTTCATATATTATGTATCGGCACTGCTGGGCGAAAATAAATTTGCCGTATGTAAGAAAGAAATTGGTTCAAAAAATTATGGCAATCATAAATATAAAAGCTCATCAAATAAGACAGTATCAACGGCTGGTGAAGCACAGGATTATCTGGACAGATTAGCGCAAAGGAAGAAATGGGAAGAATATATAGAATAAAAAAGTTCAACTTGAACATTTTAGGAAGTGATAACAATGCAGGCATCTAAAATGAGGAAAAGAAAATGCGTAATTTGCGGTAAAGAATTTGAGCCGATATCCAATCCGCAGAAAACTTGCAGTATGAAATGTAGAGGTATTTATTATGCTCAAAAAAGTAAAAAAGGGCAAGAGCATGCCGGTCATAAGCGTGAATTTTTCTATGCCAGTGAAAAAGCGAAAAAAAGAGCGGTGGAAGTAGGAAAACGCATGGAAAAGCTAAATAAAATGGCACAAGAAGCCAGAAGTCAAGGCAAAAGCTTAGGAAAATATAAAGAGGAACTGCGTAAAAAAGGACTTTTATACGTTTAATGCGAGGTGATGATTATGGGATTTAATATTATGGAATCACTAAATGAAAACAGAGCTAAAACGGCGGCAGCTAAAACGACTGTCGCCGATGAACGGATAAAGACAGAGTATATAAATATTGACGATATACAGCCGTATCCGCGTCAATATGAAGTTTACGGCAGTGAAGATGATGAATTGTCTTTGCAGAAGCTGGACGAACTGAAGGCATCCATTAAGGTGGGTGGTGTGTGGGAAAATATTTTAGTGAAGGAAAATCCTGATGGCGGTTATACTATGCTGTCGGGACACAGACGGTGGCGAGCGTGTAAATTGCTTGTTGCCGAAGGATATACGAACAAACAGTTTATTCCGGCAACAGTGGTACGAAACAGTAGAGAGATTGAGGACCATTTCAAATTTATTACAATGAACAGTACCATTCGTAAGAAAACAAGTTATCAGGAAATGCAGGAAATGCTGGAACTTGAAGATGTATTGGATAAATTCCAGCAAATTAACGGTAAACTCGATATCACAAAAAGAAAGGCTTTGGCGGAAATCACGAACCTCAGCGAAGCGACAATCGCTAAAATGAAGGCTATAAAAAACAATCTCATTGATATACTGATGGACCTGTTCAAAGAAAATAAAATCAGCTTTATTGCGGCATACGAAGCATCGTCTCTGTCAGAAGCAGGGCAAAAAGCATTGATGTCCATATATTGGCGGGAAGACAGAATAAAGCTGGCAGATGTGAAATACATTAAAGCTGAAGAAGCACGCCAAAAACTACAGGCTTCTGAAAATAAAAATGCGGCGGAAGCAGAACACCAGATAGCGGAAAATATGCCGCCGGAACAAGTAGAAAAATCGGATATACCGGAAACAATGCCGAAAGAAAAGGAAGTTGAAACTGAAGAAATAGACGAACCTTTAGCGGATTTTGATAAAGAAATTGACTTTGTAGAAGAACAGCCGACAATCAATACAAATAAAGTTGTTAATGCAACAGCCAATTATGATACGGATATTGAGAAAATGTTGCTGGAGTATTGGGATTACATTCATAAAAGATTAGAGTATTTCAACAATATACCAAATGCCAAAATAGCGACAGAGGGGATTTTTTATACTGGTAAGCTTTTGGATTTTATAAACGATGATTTATACAATTTGACCAGAAAAACTGAATATAGACAGTACAGGAGATAAACAATGCGAATATTTTACGTAAATTACGATGTAAAAAATGAAAAGATAAAAATAAGATTTGAAAACGGAAATACTAAAATTACGCTGAATACCGACGAACCGGCACGAGATGAATTTTATGAAGTCTTGAAAAAACTCAATGATGCCATATATCGGATTTTGCGCTTTTCGATTTCCATGCGCCGCTTTATTATCGCCAGCGGTGCAAAGTTCAAATATGATGATATTGGTTTACAAAAGGTTCAGCTTCTGGGCTATTACAAGATGGATAATGACAGTAATTATTTAAAACTGGATGTTCCGGTAAAATATTATTCCTCTAATAATTCGTTTGTAACATTCACCGATAAGGAAAAAGAGTTGATATTGGAGCTTATAGAAGAAACGAAAAAATATATTCAAGGCGAACGGCAGCAGCTTAATTTAAATCGAGCATCGTATAAAACGAAAGACGTGCAGCCGACATTAAGTTATTCAGTAAATTAGGAGAGTGATAAACATGGATAAAGATTTAGTCAGAATACCATTAAAAACAGAAGCGGAATTTAAACCGAAACACACGGACAGAAAGATATTTCTCGGATTATGCGGCGTATTTGTCGTTTTGGCGGCTGTATTAATATTTTTTGCAGATTAGGAGACAGGACATGAACAACGTATATAAAGGCATGGTAAACAACGCACAAGGAAGATTGTTTGAAGAAAGAATAATTGCCGCTTGCGAGTATTACCGCATTCGGAAAAAGGCTGTAATCCATAAAACGCCGGAGCCGTTTCTATGCTTGAAGAAAAGCAACACGACTAAAACATTTACAGGCAGATTTACGGCAAAAGCCCAGCCGGATTTTTGCGGTACACTGTTTGGCGGCAAATCAATCGTGTTTGAATGTAAATACACAACGGCTGACAGAATAAGAAAAACCGTACTGACGCCGACGCAGATGGAAGTGCTTCGCCAGTCAGAAGATATCGGCGCACAGGTTTATGTCTGCTTCGGTATTCAGGACAAGACTTTTTTCATGCCGTTTAAAATTTGGGATAACATGGAAAAGATTTTCGGTTATAAATACCTGATGCCGAATTGGATAAAAGAATACGAAGTACGGGAAGATTTAAACTGTACTTTGTTTTTGGATAAGAAAATATAACAATATACAGGAGTTTTAATTAACATGAAAGACTGGACGAAGTTGGTAAATATAATACGTGAAACAATACATGAAGCAGTAAGACAGTCATTTCTGGCGGTATTTTTCACCATGATAAATGAGCTAAGCGAGAAAGGCAATGAAAAAGAAAGTTATCGGGATAAGACAATAAAAAAGCTGAAAGCGTATCCGATTTTGCAAAACAATATCAAGGAATACGAAAAAGATTTGGAGGATATCTATAAAGAAGAGTTCGGCTCATCACCGGCAGTGCATATTGCTCAAGGGTATTATTGTTCTGATTTAACCATAGACGAAGTAAGACGCGTTGAAGCTCTTAAAATCGAAGTAAAAATCGACCGCGATATGCGGATAATCAAAGAAGTGGATAGGGCTTTGGCGGAAATAAAAGACGATTATTATGCACCGATTATCAAAAGCATATACTTTGAAAAAATACAGATAGACGATATTTCACGAGAAATGAAATGTGATAAAGTTACCGTCTATCGTAATAGAAATAGACTTCTAGATATATTGTCTATAAAACTTTATGGCGGAAGTATATTTGATTGACAATGCAAAAAAGACGCAATTTACACCGCAAAAATTTAGTGGTAAAATTTTTATAGGTGAAATTGGGACATAAGTCCTATATCTTGAGAAACTGCGAAAAGGCAGCCGTTTATCGGCTGTCTTTTTGTTTTTGTATAATGTTTGTATTGTGTTTGTATGTCATAATATAATATTAATAGGAGGCGATAATTATGGCTAAATCGGCAACTATTAATATTCGTATTAAATCAGAAGAGAATATAATTGCGGAAACAAAAGAAGCAATACAGGAAGCCAGAGATATCATGTCAGGTAAAATAAAGGTAAAAAAATATGACAGCATAGACGATGCATTCAGGGATTTGGGCATAAATGCTTAGAATATCACTAACTAAAAAATCCTATAAAGATTTAACACTCACAAATATTGTGGGTGTTTTTTTATGCACAAAAGAAGGTGAGGAGTTGACATTTATAAAATGTGATAAACGAAAATGTTTCTATAATGCTGAAGGAATTTGCGAGCATCGTAAAATCATATTGAAGTACGGCAAGTGTATGAGCTTCACACGGGATAAACCGTTCACGATGAAAGACCTTGTACATTACCGCTGTTCCTGCCATAAAGAAAACGGCAAGTACAAAAACAATCAGGGGAGAGTTTTCAAATAGCAAGCCGCAAATCAGGTGGTGAGGAGGAATGGCTTATGATGAAAACGTAAGAAAAAAAGTAAAAAAATTATACGAAAAAGGTACAAAATATAAAGAGATTTTTGAGCAGTTGAAAATACCGGCAAAGACCGTTAAACAATGGGCTGATAAGTATAAATGGATACGGCAAAAAGGTACAAAAAAATCATCTCAAACAAAACAACCTAAACAGATAAAAAGTAATCTGGGCGGCGCTCCAGAAAAAAATACCAACGCTGTTAAACACGGTTTGTTTTCCAAATACTTACCGGCGGAAACGCTGGAACTTGTCGGCAATATTGAAAAGATGTCGCCACTGGACATTCTTTGGGAGAATATTTGTTTGAAGTACGCGGCAATTATCCGCTCACAGAAAATAATGTTTGTGGAAAACGCCGACGATTACACGAAAAGAATAACGCTGGAGGGCGAAGAAAGCCTTGTATTTCAGTATACGGAAGCCTACGAAAAGCAGGCTTCCTTTTTAATTGCGCAGTCGCGGGCAATGGGTACGCTTATGAGTCTTATTAAGCAATATGATGAACTTTGCCGCTCATCGCTTGCAACCGATGAACAGCGACTTAGAATTGAAAAACTCAAAGCGGAAATCGCCAAAACACGTGAGAGCGACAATCTGGCAAAAGTTGAAATTGTGGACAATGTACCAAACATAGAGGTGAAAACAGGTGCAGACGAATTTGAATGAGCTGATTGCGCCGGTATTTTACAGACTGCATCATCAGATAAAAAACCATAAATACACACATTACTGGCTGCGCGGTGGACGCGGCAGTACAAAATCTTCGTTTATTAGCCTTGAAATAATCACGGGCATGATGAAAAATCCTGACTACAATGCGATTGTTTTCCGCAAAGTTGGCCACTATTTAAAAGAAAGTGTATTTGAGCAGTTAATCTGGGCGGTAGATAAATTAAATGTGGCGGATTTCTGGCGGATAAATCTTTCCCCGCTGGGACTTACGTACAAGCCGACAGGGCAACGCATTATTTTCCGCGGGTGCGACGACCCGAAAAAAACAAAATCGGTGAAACTCCGCAAAGGCTATTTTGCCTATTGCTGGTATGAGGAACTAGACGAGTTCACGGGCATGAATGAAATAGACACGCTCAATCAGTCTGTACTGCGCGGCGGTGATAAGTTCTGGGTTTTCTACTCATACAATCCGCCAAAGAGTAAAAACGCATGGGTAAACTACGAGGCAACCAATCCGCGCCCTGATAAAATCGTTCATACTTCCTGCTATCTTGATGTGCCGAAAGCGTGGCTCGGTGAACAGTTTTTGATTGAAGCGCAGACGTGCCGTGAATGTAATTATAAAAAATATCTGCACCAGTTTATCGGCAAGGCAATCGGCACCGGCGGCAACGTATTTGAAAACGTGGAAGAAAAAATTATTACCGATGAAATGATTGAAGGTTTTAAACTTGTACGGCACGGCGTGGATTTTGGCTTTTCTATCGACCCTCTGGCGTATATTTCAGGAAGTTTCGACAGTAAACATCATGATTTGTATTTATTTGCCGAGATATACGAGCAGAAGCTTGTGGATAGGGAAGCGTGCGACAGGATAAAAGCCAAAGTGGACAAGTTTCAAGGCTATGTATTAAAGGCTGACAGTGCCGAGCCGAAGACGATAACAACATACCGCAGGTACGGGCTGAATATCTTCGGTGCGAAGAAAAGCCGCGACAGTGTGAATTACGGTATAAAATGGCTTCAGGGCTTAAATCATATATACATCGACCGCCGCCGCTGCCCGAATACATACCGTGAGCTTATCAATTATGAATATGAACGTAACAAGGACGGCGAATTTGTTTCCGCATATCCGGACAAAAACAATCATGCATTGGACGCAATCCGCTATGCGTTTGAAGCGGATATGCCGGCACAGAATAAAATTACGCCGATACGTGTAAATTACTAAACAAGAGGTGAGATTTTGCTAACATACGATTATGACCTTATTTATAACGCCTATTACGGCACAAACGGCTTCAGTAATGGCGGCTACCTTATAAAGCATAAGCGTGAAACGGATGAGGATTATGCTACAAGGCAGGAAAATGCCTATTATCTGAACTACTTTGCACCGATTACCAATTCACTCGTTACGCCAATATTCAAAAAACCTGCAACACGCGACTGGAACAGCGCGAAAAACTTTATGAAATTGTTCGTGCAAGATATCGACGGCAACAAGACGACAATCGGTGAATTTATGAAACGAGCGGCACTGAAAGCTAAGCTGTACGGCTCGTGTTTTATTGTAGTGGATAATTTTTCAACGTATCAAGAAGATGAAACTGTGGCGGATGTGTTAAAAAGCCGTAAAATACCATATGCCTTCTGTCTTACGCCGCAACAGATTATCTCCTATGAAGCGGATAAAATCGGCATTATAACCTCGATTGATTTTCAGGACATAAAGCAGATTAATTCCGATGCCGGTAAATATTATGCTATGCACTTTGATAGAACATCATGGAAAAGATATGATGATAAAAATATCTACGAAACAGGGACGCATAATCTCGGCAGAGTACCGGTAACGGTTTTAACCTGCAAACAGCTTGAAGATATGACGCTTACACCGCCGCCGGAACTTTTACCACTGGCAAAGGTGGCAAAAGCCATATACAATACATCAAGCTGGCTTATGGAAATTTTTCGCAGCGTAACATTTCCACTTTTAACTATTCCGAGTTTAGATGCCAAAAACATTGTAATCGGCAACAACAATGCTCTTGGATATGAGCCGGAGTATTCACACGAGCCGAATTTCATCGCGCCGCCGTCTGACCCGGCAAATGTCTTAAAAGAGCATATACTCGACCTTGTGCAGGAAATGTACCGCATGGCGGGGCTGAGCTTCGTTACGGGTACGAAAACGGATACGAGTGGCGTGTCTAAACAGTGGGATTTTGAACGGCTCAATCAGCAGCTTGCCGATTTTGCCCAAAATATCCAGCGTGCTGAAGCCGACTTGATAAATATTTTCTCACTGTGGATTAATCAGCCGATTGAATACAATGTGTCTTATCCGAATGATTTCAACATCTCCGATATCGCTTATGAGTTAGAAAACGCACAGGCGATTTTGGATTTAAACCTTTCCGATGAACTTAGAGAAGACGTGCTTAAAAAGGTTCTGACCGTATGCTTTCCGGATATGGATGCGCTGCGTTTTGAT
>USIX01000101.1 GCA_900554895.1 uncultured Megamonas sp.
GACCCCTATTCATTATAGGTTTGTTGTTCATCTCCTTAATAACACAACCTTTCTTTTAATGATATGAAAATTAATATTTATGTTATGAAAATAATACTATAAAACGTTTCAATTTACCATACAAAAATACAAATTTTGTAAAAAAATTTTTTCAATTCAATTTACGGTGCAATTTCTATATAATATAAGCAAATAAAACTTTTGAGGTGAACTTATGTTAGAATATAAAACCACTGACGGTTATGCTCAAACAGAATGGGAAGTTCAAAAATCCCGCTTTATCTCTTATGTAAACCATGTTGAAAATGAAACGCAGGCGCAGGATTTTGTCAATCAAATCCGAAAAAAACATTTTGATGCCACCCACAACTGCTATGCCTACATTATCGGCGAACACAGCGATACACAAAAATCAAATGACGACGGTGAACCAAGCGGTACAGCGGGTGTTCCCATTCTCGAAGTTTTAAAGAAAAACGAACTCAGTGACGTAGTGGTTGTCGTAACACGTTATTTCGGCGGAATAAAACTCGGTGCTGGCGGACTTATCCGCGCTTACGGCAAATCAGCTACACTCGGTCTGGAAGCCTCCGTTATCGTAAAAAAATCCGTTTTTAACTGCTACAATCTGTCTATGGATTACGACCTGCTCGGCACTTTGGAAAACTACCTTCACCAGAAAGAAATCCGCATTAAGGACAAAAACTATACTGATAAAGTCGATATTACCATCCTGCTGCCGCAAAACGACAGCGAAAATACACTAAAGGACATAACAAACCTTTCAGCCGCACGTTGTAAAATCACAAAACTGGATACAGTTTACCTTAACATTCCAGTAGAAAAATAAAACCTTTTAATATTTCACTCACGCTGCACCGGGCGAACTTTTGAGTTACTTCCATAAATCCGGTTGATATAACGGCTCGAAATGTTTAAAATTTAACTTGTGCCTTCGAGTATCCAATACAAACAAAATTTTAAGCTGTTGACAGTAAAGCAAAAAAGATGATTTACCCTTTTATCGGGCAAATCATCTTTTTACTTATCATTTATTTTCTTTGCGGAATTTTTCCATAAAGTCTACAAGTGCCTGACAGCCTTCCATCGGCATAGCATTATAGATAGAAGTACGCATACCTCCTACAGAACGATGTCCTTTTACTCCGCCCAGACCGTATTGCAGTGCTTCGGCAGCAAATTTATTTTCAAGTTCTTCGCTCGGTAATCTAAATGTCACATTCATAAAAGAACGGCTTCCTTTATCAGCATGACCTCTGTAAAAACCTTCACTGTTGTCGATAGCATCATAAACAAGTTTTGCTTTGGCGGCATTCCTTTTTTCCATAGCTTCCAAGCCACCCATTTTTTTAATCCATGCCACAACTTTCCCTACCATATAAATGCCGAAAGCTGGCGGCGTATTATACAATGAATTTTTCTTTAAATACGTATCGTAACGGAGCATTGTCGGTACAGTCTGAGGAGAATTTTCAATAAATGATTTACGTGCTACCACTACAACTACACCGGCAGGTCCGAGATTTTTCTGCGCGCCTGCATAAATCAGACTAAATTTGGAAAAATCAAGCGGACGCGACAGCATATCAGAAGACATATCGGCAATAAGCGGCACATCTCCTGTTTCCGGAATATAATGATATTCCGTACCGTAAATTGTATTATTATAGCAGACATGCAGATAAGCCGCATCATTACTTAATTTAATCTCATCCTGCGTCGGCACATGTTTAAAATTGTCAGCTTTACTGGAAGCAGCCACATGACCCACACCTAAAAGCTGTGCTTCTTCATACGCTTTCGTTGCAAAACTACCAGAAAGAATGTAATTTCCGATTTTGCCGTCTGTAGCAAAATTCTGCGGTATCATTGTAAACTGCATACTTGCACCGCCCTGGCAGAACAAGACCTCATAATCATCACCTAAACCCATGAGCTCCTTAATATCAGCTTTTGCCTGATTATGTACCTGTTCATACTGTTTGGAACGATGACTGATTTCTATAATGGACATTCCGCTGCCGGCAAAATTCAAAAATTCTTTTTGTGCTTCCTGTAAAACTTCTAACGGCTGCATAGCAGGGCCCGGATTAAAATTATAAATACGATTTTCCATGCAAAATCCTCCAAAATCTGTAAAAAGTATAAAATAAATTTCCAAATTGTAATTGTGAAATAATTATCATATTGCTACCCATAAACTGTGAAAAAACATATAACCTCAATTATACAGTCATCAGGCAACATAAATAACAATATGTTAATTTTACCGCTACAAAAGTATTTTAGTCAAGTAAAAAATTAACACATTAATTGATAAATTGTAAAGATAATAACCGTGTTAACACCATCTGTCCTAAAGATATATAATAAACCTTTCATTTATGTTATAATATTTATACCAATTATGATATAAAGGAATGATGCAATTGCGTACAAACGACGAAGTAAAGGATATTACTCTGCTTGGTCAAAAAAATGTAAAATACGATTTTGACTACCGTCCCGATGTTCTGGAAACATTTGACAATAAACATATAGACCACGATTACTGGGTAAAATTCAACTGTCCTGAATTTACTACTTTATGCCCAATCACTGGACAGCCTGATTTTGGAACTGTATATATTTCCTATGTTCCTGATATTAAAATGGTTGAAAGCAAATCACTGAAACTGTACCTGTTCAGCTTCAGAAATCATGGAGATTTCCATGAAGATGTTGTCAACATTATCATGAAAGACCTGATTAAGCTTATGAACCCGAAATATATCGAAGTATGGGGAAAATTTTTACCGCGCGGCGGTATTTCCATCGATCCGTATACAAATTACGGCCGTCCTGGAACAAAATACGAACAACTGGCTCAAACCCGCTTTGATACCCATGATTTATACAGCTTAGAAAAAATTGACAACCGTTAAATAGAAAGTGAAGTGACACTTAATGCTTCAGATTTATACCGGTAACGGCAAAGGCAAGACCACTGCGGCAATCGGTCTTGCCATACGCTGTCTAGGAGCCGGAAAAAAAGTATATTTTTCTCAATTTATGAAAACATTGTCTTACAGTGAACAAACTATCTTGCAACAATTTTCCCCGAATTTAACCCTAAAAACGAGCGGGAAACCTTATTTCATTGCCAAAGAAGGTATGCTGACAGATGAGGAAATCGCTCAGTGGGGCGATATGATACGAGTTTATCCTGCCGGAAATCCGCCGGCAGATTATGTAAAACTCGTAAACGACAGTCTTTTCGAAGTACTTGACGCTTTAAACAAACATAAATACGATTTAATCGTTTTAGATGAAATAAACGTAGCCATTTTCTATGATTTAATTACACGCCCTACAGTAGAAAACTTTCTTGCCAAAATTCCTGCCGAAACGGAAATTGTCTGCACAGGACGCTATGCGCCGGATTGGCTTATAAAACGCGCTGACCTTGTAACGGAAATGAAAGAAATCAAACATTATTATCAAAAAGGCGTACAAGGGCGCAAAGGTATCGAAAATTGATTAAATTTATTGTATGGAGTATATTATGAAAATATGTATTGAAAATAGAGACCGCCATGGTTTAGTTTACGATATATCAAAAATCTTGCTGAAATACAACGTCAACATTCTTTCTATGGAAGTCATAAAAAACGCTACATATTTGGAAACGGAACCTTTGGCGTATAAAATCGAACAAAAAATTCTTGCAGAACTAAATGAACTGCACGGTATTATAAATATAAAATCAATTATGCTGATGCCTCATAATGAAAAATATCAGCAAATGGATATTGTATTTAATACAATCAACGAAGGTATTGTCATCGCCAATAACAGCGGAAAAGTCGTATATATCAACAAAGCAGCGACAACCATATTAAAAATAGGCGACCGGCACGTTCTTGGCGAACCGATTTCCAAAGCTCTGCCGTTTTGCAAACTTCTTTCCAAAACACTCGCCACCGGCAAAAAATACCTGCATCATGAAGTTTACGCCGAAGAATATAACAATCATTACATGGTCAGCAGTCAGCCTATACTGGATGAACACGGCAATTTATTCGGCGGCGTAGCCGTTATCCGTGATATGGAAACGGTACGTCAAATTTATCAGAAAATCACCGGTCAGCCTTCCACGAGCTTTAACGACATTATTCACAAAAGCCATGTCATGGAAGAACTTATTTTATCGGCACAACATTATGCCGGCAGCAATTCCACTATTTTAATACGCGGTGAAACAGGCTCCGGTAAGGAACTATTCGCTCGTGCCATTCACAATGCCTCACCGCGCCGCAATAATATTTTCCTGGCAATAAACTGCACGGCAATTCCAGATACACTGCTGGAAAGTGAACTGTTCGGCTATGAAGAAGGCACTTTTACCGGTGCTAACAAAGGCGGCAAACTTGGGCTGTTTGAACTTGCCTGCGACGGAACATTATTCCTCGATGAAATCGGCGACATATCCTCCACTTTGCAGGCTAAACTACTGCGTGTATTACAGGAACATACCGTTCGACGCATCGGCGGCAACCGTGAAATTCCCGTAAATGTGCGCATTATCTCTGCTACCAACCGCAATCTGGAAGAGATGGTACAAAATGACATGTTCCGTCAGGACCTGTATTACCGTTTAAATGTAATACCGCTTTATTTGCCACCACTGCGGGAAAGACGTGAAGATATCGCACTATTGGCTAATTATCTTTTCAACTCCACTGTTGCCGATATCAATCCCAATGTAAAATCCATTTCACCAGAAGCTATAGAAAAATTAGAAAACTATGATTACCCCGGCAATGTTCGTGAATTGAGCAACATCATCGAACGTGCTATCAATATGGCGAGAAATCCAGTGATTACAGCTGACGATATCGTATTTTCCGTAAAAAACAAACCGGCAAATTTCAATCACAACAAAGCTATTAAAGTTTTTAATTTCGACTTAAATACGGCTGTAAAAAATACAGAAAAGACAATTATTCGTGAAGCCATGAAAGAATTCAACTCTTCCCGCAAATTAGGTGCTGCTTTAGGCATCTCACATACGAGCATCATTCGTAAAATGAAAGAATACAACCTTCATTTTAAAGAATAAATAAAAAAAACTGGAATTACCGTTTAAAGTAATTCCAGTTTTTTCACACTTATTATTTATCACTTGACTGAATTTTTGAATGTTTATAACTGTAACCAAAGTATATAACCAAACCAATACCGCACCAGATTACAAAACGAATCCAAGTATGCACTGGCAGATTATACATCAGATAGCCGCAGGAAAGCATTGCCATCGGGCTTACAAAATAAATTGCTGGACATTTAAAGCCGCGTTTAATATCTGGACGAGTTCTTCTCAGGTATAAAACACCGAAACCAGCCAGGAAGAATGCGGACAATGTACCGATATTAGCCATTTCAGCAATCAAATGGATAGGTGCAAAACCTGCAATCGCTGCAACTAAGATACAGCCACCGATAGTTACTAAATAAGGGGTACGATATAATTTGTGAATTTTGCAGATACCAGCAGGAATCATGCCGTCACGGGACAGAGCAAAGAAGATACGAGCCTGACCGTATAATAAAACGAGCAATACTGTAGTAATACCGCAGATAGCACCAACAGCTACAATAGCAGAGCCGATCGGATAACCGATTGCACGAAGTGCATATGCCACTGGTTCAGGAGTATTCAAATCTGTATATGGAACGATACCTGTTAAAACGAGAGCTACGAAGAAATATAAAATTGCACAGACGAACAATGAACCTAAAATACCGATAGGCAAATCACGCGACGGATTTTTTGCTTCTTCTGCTGAAGTTGCAACGGCGTCAAAACCGATATAAGCAAAGAACACAATCGCTGCACCGGAAGCTATACCCTGATAGCCAAACGGTAAGAACGGATCCCAGTTTGTAGGGTCAACATGTGGTGTTGCGATTACAAAGAAGATTGCGATTACTGCGAGTTTTACAAATACTAAGATACGGTTAATCATTACTGTTTCTTTAGTACCACGTACCAGCAAAATACATAAGAACATTGTAATGAAAATAGCTGGAAGATTTATAAGACCGCCATCTTCAGGAACCTTTGTAAACGTAGCTGGTAAATCTATACCGCCCGAAGCGAGCAGACCAACTACATAACCAGACCAGCCGGATGCAACTGTACTACATGTAACTGTATATTCCAAAACCAGGTTCCAACCTACGACAAAGGCCATAAACTCACCCAGTGAAGCATACGTATATGTATACGCACTACCAGCTACCGGTACCATAGAAGCATATTCTGCATAAGCAAGACCCGCAAATGCGCAGGCAACAGATGCCAGCACGAAGGATAATGAAATACCCGGTCCTGCATAAAGTGCCGCACCAACACCGGTCAATACGAAAATCCCTGTACCAATTACACTACCAATTCCTAAGAATACCAAGTCAAACGCACTTAAATTTCTGGTAAGCCCTGATTTTTGTGCCATTGAACGTAAGGCACCAATGTCTTTCTTACGGAATAAATCCATATAAAGCCCCCCTTTTGTCTTAAAACATGAATATATCCCTTACTTTCCAAATCTTTCCGAACTAAACTAAAATAAAAGGCCTGGTAAAACCAGGCCTTAGCTTTTTATTTTAAAATTTCATGAATGTCATGATATGGTAAATTCAAACCGTCTGCTACGCCTTTAAATGTTACTTTACCGTCTATTGTATTAATACCTTGCATTAAACCAGGATCATCGAGGCAAGCCTGTTTATATCCTTTATTAGCAATTGCTAAAGCATAAGGCAAAGTAGCGTTTGTTAATGCTAAAGTAGAAGTTCTAGATACTGCACCCGGAATGTTAGCTACGGAATAATGAATTACACCGTGTTTAACAAATGTAGGATTATCATGAGTTGTGCAGTGATCGCAAGTTTCAACAGCACCGCCCTGGTCGATAGCAACATCGACAACAACTGAGCCTGGTTTCATTGTTTTAATCATATCTTCAGTAACTAAGATAGGAGTTTTAGCACCCGGAATAAGTACGGAGCTGATGAGTAAGTCTGCTCTTGCTACCCATTTAGCAATGTTGTAGCTGTTAGACATTTCAGTAACTACACGACCATGGAAAATATCATCAAGATAACGGAGTCTATCAATAGAAAGGTCAATGATTGTTACACGAGCACCGAGACCTGCTGCCATTTTAGCTGCGTTAGTACCAACGATACCGCCGCCGACAATAACTACCTGTCCTGGGCAAACACCGCTAACGCCGCCGAGAAGTACACCGCGTCCGCCATATTGACTTTCAAGGAACTGAGCACCTAACTGGATGGACATACGACCTGCAATTTCACTCATTGGAGAAAGAAGCGGAAGCGAACGGCCATCTCTGCCTCTAACTGTTTCATAAGCGATACCAACAACTTTATGACGTAATAAAGCATCTGTAAGTTCAGGTTCTGGAGCTAAATGTAAATAAGTGTAAAGAATTTGACCTTCATGGAATAAATCATATTCAGGTGGTAACGGTTCTTTTACTTTAATAATCATATCAGCTCTATCAAAGAGTTCTTTTTTGTCTTCAACAATCTGAGCGCCAGTAGCCACATATGCTTCGTCCGTAAAGCCACTGCCTACGCCTGCCGATTTTTCAACCAATACAGTATGACCAGCACGAACCAGTGCTTCACTACCTGCAGGTGTTAAACCAACACGGTTTTCGTTGTTTTTAATTTCTTTGATAACACTAATAATCATTATAAAACCCTCCTCTAGGTTAATAAATATATGTTAAGTTATTTTAGAACGATTTGTTTTACACCTATAATATAATGCAAATCGCGTGCCAACTTTTCAAATAAACTAAAAATATTATAAAATAAGTATTTTTTATAATTTCATTTATTTTTGTAACATTTTTATTACATTAAATGTAACATAAAATTTACAACTGTAACAAAATATTTACACCTATAAGTCTAGAAAAGAGTTTTCAATCGAGAAAGATTATAGAAAATAATAGGATGTAAAAAAAGGACACTGAATAATCAGTGCCCTTTTCTAACCGGCAACTTCCTATCCTCCCAGCACGTCTCCATGCAAGTACTTTCGGCCTC
>USIX01000102.1 GCA_900554895.1 uncultured Megamonas sp.
TCTCAACAGTGCCGATCTGCTGGCGGGTGATGGTGGCAATGATCTGCGCCGTGTAGGGGATATTCTCGTCAAGCTGGAGCCGCCCGCCGTGTTTCAGGGATTTCAGATATAGCTTGAGCAGGATGTTGGAGTACAGAACACCGTCCTGCATACTTTCCAGCAGTACGATGGAGTCATCGTCAAAATAGTTCTCTTTGAGTTTCAGGTAGTAATATTTTCGATTGTCTGACATGGGTTCCTCCTTGGGGTTCGTTTTGGGCTTCTGTACACATTTAGAGGGCCGTTTTGGGGGCCAGAGGATAAATCTATCAGGCCCCCTCCGACACCCTTGAAAAAGTCCTTGATTTACAAGGGGTTTTCGGCCTCTAAAGCGTGACACTTAGCCCTCTGTTTCCGCTTGCGCTGGGCGGCCTTGAGCAGTTCTTCCATGCTGTCAGCTCCAACAGTTCTGCCTGCTACCAGTGGAATTTTAGCACATACTTTGGCATCATCAAGCGCATCATGATGATGAAACTTTATCTGAAAAAAATCTCCCAGCGTGTTCAGTTTATGATTTGGAAGCTGCGGCCAGACCTTACGTGAAATCTGTACCGTACACGCTGTCATAAAATGCGGTTTTGCCAGATGATACTGCCATATACAGCTTCTGAGTACGCTCATATCAAAAAAAGAATTATGTGCAATAACAATCCTGTTGTCCAGATAAGTCCGCAAATCATTCCAAATCTGCGCGAAAGTCGGAGCATTTTCCACCATATTCGGCGTTATACCGTGAATTTTTATGTTTCCTTCTTCAAAGTTCATTTCCGGAGGACGAATAAGTGTATTATACGAATCAGTCATACGGCCGTTTTCAATTACAACCACAGCAACAGAACATGCGCTGTTTCTATTGGCGTTTGCTGTTTCAAAATCTATGCTGGTAAAATTCATTAAACTCATTGTTTCACCTCAAAAAAATCTAAGATAGTACGCTATATAATATACCATAGTTATCTTAGATTTTTTAGTCCTTATTTAATTTTTGCCCGAAGTAAGTTCAATGGCTTCTTTACCGGTTAAATGGTCAATACTAAGAGACAATACGCATGTTCTGTTCCACGCCCCATTGATTTCTTTTAAATGAGCTTCATCATCCTGCGAAACATATTTATATGCCAATTCTTTCAGTGCCGCCATTTTTTCCTCATTATTTTCCACTTTCTCTATTTTGCCGAAAACAATTACACTGCGAAAATACGTTGTATATTTTTCTGGTACAACCGTATCTTTATCAATAATACAAAAAGATGCTTTATTCTGCTTGGCTATTATATCAAGTTTATAACCGGACAGGGCACAATGAAAATAAATTCTTTCATTATAATATATATAATTGAGCGGTACAGCATACGGATATTCACCTTCCGCTGCCAAAGCCAATGTACCGACAGTCTGATTTTGCAGGATTTTTACACATTCTTCCGTTGAAAGCTGCTGTCTTATACGGCGCATTGATTTAAACAATATAAATCCCCCTATAAAATAATGAGTTTAATGCAATGTAATTGCACCAGATATTTTTTTCTTCCAAAAAAGAAGCATTCAAAAATAAAGTTTTTAACTTATAGCTGGTTAGAACTTTTCGCTTTATAAATAAACAATAAATATTATTTAGCAAATTTTTCTTTCAAATATTCATCAATTGCTTTCGCCGCTTTTTTACCGGCACCCATAGCTAAAATAACAGTAGCAGCTCCTGTTACGATATCACCCCCGGCAAACACACCTTCTTTAGAAGTCCTGCAGTTTTCTTCATCAGCTACAATATTGCCGCGTTTATTTACAGCCATATCAGGGGTGGTCGACTGCACAAGCGGATTTGGTCCCTGCCCGATGGCAATTACCACTGTATCTACGGCTAAATCAAATTCGGAACCTGCAATCGGCACAGGGCGGCGTCTGCCGGAAGCATCCGGTTCTCCCAGTTCCATTTTTATACAGCGAATACCTGTTACATAGCCGTTTTCATCACCTAAAATTTCCACCGGATTGTTTAAAAGACGGAAATCTATACCTTCTTCTTTGGCATGTTCCACTTCTTCGCGGCGCGCCGGCAGTTCCGCTTCACTTCTGCGATAAACGATATAAACATGCTGTGCACCAAGACGAAGTGCCGTACGTGCCGAATCCATTGCCACATTGCCACCGCCGACAACAGCAACGACTTTACCTACTTTTATCGGTGTCGCATACTGCGGGAAACGATATGCTTTCATCAGGTTGCAGCGCGTTAAAAATTCATTTGAAGAATAAACTCCGTTAAAATTTTCTCCCGGAATATTCATAAAATGCGGCAGGCCTGCTCCTGTTGCAACAAACACAGCAGAAAAATCATATTCACGCATTAAATCGTCTATTGTAAATAATTTACCTATAACAGCATTAACTTCAATTTTTACGCCCATTTTGCGCAGATTATCTATTTCCGGTTTAACTACATCTTCTTTCGGCAGACGAAACTCCGGAATACCGTAGGAAAGTACACCGCCTGCCGTATGCAGTGCTTCAAAAATCGTTACCTGATAACCAATTTTTGCCAAATCACTGGCACAGGCAAGTCCGGCCGGACCGGAACCGATAATTGCTACTTTCGGCATATCTTCCCTGACGGTTTTTTCAATCTTTTCCGTACTGTTATTCATGCAATAATCCGCTACAAAGCGTTCCAGTCTGCCGATACCGACCGGCTCGCCCTTTATGCCCATAATGCAGTATTTTTCACACTGGTTTTCCTGCGGACATACTCGGCCGCAAATAGCAGGCAGACTGTTGCTTTCTTTGATTTTTTCATTAGCACCGATAAAATCTCTTTCTTTTATCTTAGCAATAAATTCCGGAATATCCACTTCAACAGGGCATCCTTTACGGCAATGCGGCACTTTGCAGTGCAAACAGCGGTTTGCTTCCGCTACAGCAAGTTCTTCCGTATAACCAAGAGCTACTTCATTAAAATTATGCGCACGGGCTTTCGGGTCCTGCTCCGGCATTTTATGTTTCTGCATAACTAAAGCCATTTTATTTTTCCTCCATTGCTTCAACCTGTTTAGCCAGACGGCAAATATGGTCTTTTTCTTGTGCTTCCTGCGGACGATACATACGCTGACGCTCCATCAGATTTACAAAATCAACAAGATGAGCGTCAAATTCCGGACCATCCACGCAGGCAAATTTTATCTTATCACCAACCTGTACACGGCAGCCGCCGCACATTCCCGTACCGTCAACCATAATCGGGTTCAAGCTGACAATCGTTTTAATATTATACGGACGGGTCGTATCCGCCACCGTCTTCATCATGATTACAGGCCCTATAGCTACAACTTCGGAAATATTCGTTCCTTTGTCAATAAGCTGCTGGAGAGCTGTTGTTACGAAACCTTTAATGCCGAAAGAACCGTCATCGGTTGTTACGATGACTTCATCCGACACTTTTTCCATTTCATCTTTTAAAATCAATATATCCTTATTTTTCGCACCCATAATCGTAATTACATGATTGCCGGCTTCGTGCATAGCTCTGGCAATAGGATAAATAGGTGCAACACCGATACCGCCGCCGATGCAGACAACAGTTCCCATACCTGGACGAATATCCGTTTTTTTACCGAGCGGACCTACCAAGTCAAGAATACTGTCACCTTTATTTAATTGCGCCAACATTGTCGTCGAAGCACCGACTACCATAAAAATAATATCAATTGTGCCTTTTTCACGGTCAAAATCGGCAATCGTAAGCGGCACACGTTCACCGTATTCATTGACACGCAAAACGACAAACTGTCCCGGCTGTGCTTTTTTAGCAATAAACGGTGCTTCAAGTGTAAACTGCAAAATATTTTCGTGCAAAACTTTGCGCTCTAAAATTTTATACATAAAAACTCTCCTTTATAATATAAACTATAATAAAAATTTATCATCTCATAAAAAATTTTGAGATTTAAAATAATTTTCAGTCAACTATAAGTATTGTACTTTTCCTTCATTATAATATATAACTTAGGAAAAGCAACGCATATTTTATTTCAATACGCCTTCCAGATACGGCATTATTTTTGCCTTTATCGGCATCAAGTAAACATTATGATTGTGCTTTCTGGCAAAGTCAACCACACGGCGAGCAAAATCAATATTCCACTCAAGCGTAGGCTCAAAATCTTTCGGGAAAATTACATTGTTTTTATTGCGCCAGTAACTCACCGAACGCGCTGACAATACCGGCGATACACCCCAGTAAATTTCCAATCCTTCCAGAAGGTCAGCATACATCTCCAGATAACGCATATCAAAAAACGGTTGCGTGAAAAAACCTTTTGCTCCGGCTAAAATTTTGCGGCGAATGCGGTATTCTTCTTCTTTCATGCTGCTTCTGTACTGGTCGATACCGGCATAAACTTTTATTTCCTGCATTTCTTCGCTGAATTTTTTTATGATATCCGTACTGATTGTCGGATATACCTGATACGTCATAGTCTGCGGCGGGTCTCCCTCAATAACAAGCACTTCATTTATGCCGTATTCTTTCAATTTGTCTTTTATCGGCAATTCCTGTGTAAAATCAAAATCCATAGCACGCAAATGCGGTACAGCTTCTTTAAAATACTTTCTGGCAAGACCGGCGCCGTCCCAGCTGCGAGTCTCACAGCTTAATAAATCCGGCACATTTATAAAATCCACAGCAGGGATATCTGCTTTTATTGTTTTAAGTTCATCTTCAAATACAGTTAAATCGCGTGGTACAAGTTCTACTGCAATCTTTGTCATAAAAATCTCCCTTCGTTAACAACGTACTGATATTTTTCTATTATAACACACATTTGTATTTTTAAACAGCATATACTGTAATTCATTATCTATATTCTATGTTTCATCGTAAATTACAAAAACTGCCGAACCGTTTTTCCCTGCCGGGAATACTATAGATAAAGCTATAAAAAAACTGCAACAAAATATTTTTCTACTTTGTTGCAGCCTGATTTTAGTACACACTAGAAATATGCCTTCCGATACTGTCCGCCAAGTCCTCCAACTGTTCCAGTACATCACAGTCTATCGGAAATATCACATAACCTTCGCTGTTTATATCTATCATGCCGATACACACATTTTCATCCGCCCATTTATTGTCCAGATATTTACACCAGCTTACAATATTATCATCTTCTATTAAATCTTCATCATTTTCGTAATCAAATACATCTTCATCATCTTCATCCACATCATATCTGTCTATACTGTAACTATCATCCAGAAATTTGCTGTCAAGCGTAAGCCCGTATTCTTTAAAACCGCGAAGATTTTTTAATTCCCAGCCGAAATCCGTCAGCTGAACATTATCATCCGCTTCATATACATAATTATTGCGGATTAAACAATTCACCATGCCAAGCCACTGCAAATCCTCCGTCGAATCATCTTCCAGCGTCATGCTTCTGTCTTCATACTCTTCTATATACGTAGCAACATATGCCTCGATATTGTCGATACATTCTTCCACTTCCGCCAGTACATCATTATCATTATTGCTTATTATTCCGGCTATTTTCAGCAGGATTTCTTCTCTTTCCATTTTCTATCCCTCACTTTATAAAATCTCTTAATTAATTATTTCCGTACATGTTTTTAAAATTCCTCTTAATTTATTAAAAAAACCTATTGCACTAATAAAATAAAAAAAATTGCCGTTTCAGCACAATATAACATAAAAATAAATATTTCTTAATTTATTCTTATATTGAACCGAGTAATTTCCCTTTAAACGCAAAGAAAAAACAACTAGCTCAACAGGTTTAAAAAAGTATATTTATATGCTACAATAATTTCTAATTAATAATAATTTTACTTTAGGAGGAAATATGCTTCATATAGGAAATCATCTTTCATCATCCAAAGGATTTGTGGCAATGGGCAGGGAAGCACTCCAGCTCAAAGCCGATACTTTCGCATTTTTCACCCGCAATCCACGCGGCAGCAAAGCAAAAAATATTGATGATAATGATGTTGCCGCATTTTTAAATTTAACCCGAGAACACAACTTTCAAAAGCTTGTAGCTCATGCGCCATATACGTTAAATCCCTGTTCCAATAAACCGGAAGTTCGTGAATTTGCCTACAATACAATGGCCGACGATTTAAAACGCATGGAAAAACTGCCGCATAACTACTACAATTTTCATCCCGGCAATCATTTAAAACAGGGAGAGCAAACCGGTATTAAGCTTATCGCCGCCTGCTTGAACGATATCATGTGGCAAGAGCAAAAAACAACGGTATTGCTGGAAACAATGGCGGGCAAAGGAACGGAAGTAGGCAAAACCTTCGAAGAAATCCGAGCTATAATTGATAAAGTGAATTTACAGGATAAAATCGGCGTCTGCCTTGATACATGCCACATTTGGGATAGCGGCTACGATATTGTCAATCGTCTTGATGACGTCATCGCCGAATTCGATAGAATAATCGGACTGAATAGATTAAAAGCCGTTCATTTGAACGACAGTAAAAACGAATGCGGCAGTCATAAAGACCGTCACGAAAAAATCGGCGACGGCAAAATCGGTCTTGATGCTATCGTACGCATTATTAACCATCCGGCACTCAAAAATCTGCCGTTCATCCTCGAAACACCGAACGACCATACAGGCTATGCGCGGGAAATCGCTCTTTTGCGCAGTAAATTCAATGAATAAATAATTACGGAAACGAAAAAAACACGCTGAAAATTAATCTGACTTTCAGCGTGTTTTTCTTCGTTTTTATTTTTTCCAATAATTTTTATGGACTTCTACCACTTCATCTTCAATTTCAGGGAACGGTCCTTCTACTTTTATATCTTTCTGCCCTTTAGCAAAAACTTCACGGCACGGCAGGTCAAAAGTAGGGTTCTGTTCATCATCACCGGTCAGTTCCAACAGACGTTTTTCACTGATACCATAAACAACATTGCCCACGTTACTCCAGTAAAACATTCGCTAAAATTATCGGCACTATAACAGCAGCCAAATACATGACCAACACATACTGAAAACCCCGTACAGTCAATCGCCAGGAAGAAATCTTCTCATTGATATAATCTCTCTTTCCAATTTGCTACATAATCAGTCCCTTTCTCTTTTATAAATAAGTAATAAGTATTACCTTTATATTATACAGAGTTTTTTTGCAAGCAAAAAGACAGGAAAATATTCCTGTCTTCTTATATTAAATCAACATTCTCTATAACCGTACTTTTATTTTACAACTAAATTCTTTTTATTCCTTAATGATTATTTTATACGACTACTAATTTTCATCCATGTTGTTTTTGTCAGAAAACTTTCTTCTGCTTGTGCTTCGAGTTCCAAAAAACGATAATACGGTATACTAAAAGACAGAATTTCTGGAGAAATACATTTGCGCGCCGACGGATCAGTAAGTCCGATTGTACATTTTATGCTTTTTTCTTCAAAATTCTTCAATGCGTATAAAATCGACTGCGCACAGCCAGCTCCGAATTTTAATTCCACATTATCCTGCGTCATCTGGTCATAATTCGCCATTCCCGCCAATGCTGAAAGCTGGTCGGCGTTAACAAGAAAAACAATAATTTCCGGTTGTTCATTTTCTTTCAATTTATCAAGCGGTTTGAATATAATGTATTTTTTTGTCGGAATTTTAGGTACATTCATAATGAAGTATCGGGCGATTTCCGGATTTTTCTTGTAACACTCTCCTTCTCTGCCATCAGTAGCTCCTGTTGACAGAAAATACTCAATATAGCCCAAATCATATGCTTTAAAACCCAGACCAGCCTTACCGCCAATGCAAGCGGTTGTTTCCAATGAGGAAATCGCCGTCTTTCCCTTGGAAGCAGCATTTAAAAGTGCCACCACGCATCCCCATACACCTTCTTTGAACTGAAGAGCATTCTCCTGTTTTTCATCCGAACGGAATACTGCTACTGGCTGCGTTTTTAACTTAATCAACTTTGCAATTTTACTTTCCATAATATATACCTCTTTTTATTTACCGTTTTCTTTGATTTTAAAGAAAACAAACTTAAAGAAAAAATTTTTAAAAGTGCCGGTTCGGCACAATATAATATGAAAAG
>USIX01000103.1 GCA_900554895.1 uncultured Megamonas sp.
TATCGATTATTCTAAGCGGTACACCGCCGATATTGGCATATTCTTCCAAACTGTCGCGCGTCGTTCCTGGAATATCTGTTACAATAGCCCTCTCTTCCCGCAACAGAGCATTCAATAAACTGGATTTTCCCACGTTCGGTTTGCCGATGATAGTCGTCATTAAACCTTCGCGTAAAATTCTTCCCGTATGAAAAGTTTTTAATATTTCACTGATACGGTTTTTTATCCCGCTTATTTTTTCTTCTGCTTCCTGTTTTGCCACATCCTCAATATCATCTTCTGGAAAATCAATCGAAGCTTCCAAATGTGCAATAATTTCCAAAATACAATGACGCATGAACTGTATTTCTTCAGAAAAAGCACCTTGCAGATGACCTGCTGCCATGCGCAAAGAAGCATCCGTCCGTGCCTGAATAATATCCATGACGGATTGAGCCTGTGATAAATCCAACCTGCCATTTAAAAATGCTCTCTTCGTAAATTCACCCGGCTGTGCCATCCTTGCCCCATGATTTATCGCCAGCTCCAAAATGCGATGTACTACCAGGCTTCCGCCATGGCTTTGTATTTCCACCACATTTTCCTTCGTATATGAATTGGGCGCCCACATTGCTATACACAAAGCCTCGTCAATAATACTTCCCTTATCATCGATTATTTTTCCGTAAACAGCTTGATGTGTTTTAAAATTCATAACAGAAAAATCTTTTTTTTCCGCTTTAAAAAATTTATCCGCTACAAAACCGGCGTTTTCACCGCTTATGCGTACAATACCTATACCGCCCTCTCCCGGAGGCGTTGCTATTGCCGCAATCGTATCATTATCTGCAAAATCTCTCACCAAAATCCCTCCAATCAGACACAAAAGGACTGCCCCAAATAATAACAGATTGGAAACAGCCCTTTCACAGCTTAACAAATCATCTATTTAATTAACAAATCTTCATTTTTATTATGCTTAATATCGACTACGATTTTACGATGCGGTTCCACACCATCGCTGTACGTAATAATATCAGCATAATCCTGAAGTGCCATATGAATTATTTTACGTTCATGACGATTCATTGGCTCAAGTATTACTTTCGTTCTGTACTTACGTGCTCTACTTGCCAATTTCTGAGCCAACTGACATAAAGTTTCTTCACGGCGTTTACGATAATTTTCAACATCTAAAACAATACGAACTCTGGCACCTGTAACATTTTTATTAGCTGCCATATTCGTCAAATACTGCAACGAATCGAGAGTCTGTCCGTGTTTACCGATAAGCACACCCAAATCATCACCGATAAGATTGAATTTATAATTTATATCTTCCTCTGTACATTCAATCTGTATATCCTTGTGCATTGCCTTAAACACGCTTTTTAAAAAATCCTGACCTTTTTCCAGCGGTGTAAGTTCTCTTTCCGTTGCTCTTATCTTAGCTTCTCTAGTACCGATAATACCGAAAAAACCTTTGGAAGGTTCTTCCAATACTTCAAAAATCACACGGTCATCTGGCAAATTCAATTTTTCAAGTGCATTTTTCTTAGCTTCTTCAATATCTTTACCGGTTACTTCAATGACTCTTGCCATTAATTACTACTCCTTTTTTGCAGCTGTATCTTCGTGTCGATACATCCACCACTGCTGTAATATCTGTATAACGTTATTTACAATCCAGTATATTACCAATCCGGCAGCAAAGTTACAGCTAATCCAACCGATAAACAAAGGCATGACAACGGCCATAATCTTCATCTGCATCTGCATTTGAGCCGAGCCCGAAGATGAAGCCGTCTGTTTTTGCAGTACATACGTACTCACAGCTGATAAGACAGGCAATATATAAAACGGATCTGGATTGGATAAGTTCTCAATCCATAAAAAAGTAGGGTCTCCACCATAATCAAGACTTTGAAGAGCATAAAACATACCCATCAAAAACGGCATCTGTACCAATAAAGGCAGACAGCCCGCCAAAGGATTTACGCCGGCATTTTTATACAGCGCTCCCATTTCCTGCTGCAGGCGTTTCGGATCGTTTTTGTATTTGTCCTGCAATTTTTTCATTTTAGGCTGCAGTTCCTGCATTGCCTTCATCGACTTAACCTGTTTTACAGTAAGTGGATAAAAAATCATCTTAATGATAATAGTCAAAACAATTATTGCCACACCATAAGATTCTATTCCAGCAAGACTGAAAATATCATGAAGAAATCCTAAAATAAATTCCAATGCTTCTACTAAAGGATTAAAAATAGAAGAAAGAAAATCCAATTCATCACATCCCAATTTTACAATTTAAAAATAAAACCATATCTATTTTACAGGGTCGTACCCGCCTTTATGAAAGGGATGACAGCGCATAACTCTTTTAAACGCCATCCAACCACCTTTGTACGCTCCATATTTTTCTATAGCAATCAACGCATATTCCGAGCAAGTAGGAATATAACGGCAGCAAGGCGGTTTCAAAGGTGATATAAAATTACGATAAAATAAAATCAACACAATGAAAATCCGCTTCACTTTTTTTCATCTTCTTTTCTTAAAATATCAGCACGTTGACACAATGAATAAAATGATTTTTCCATAGCCGAAGAATTTGCATTTACGGCTGCTGCTCTGCCAACAAGTAACAGACAATAATTCTCATCAATTTCATGACGATGCAGTCTGTACGCTTCTCTAAGTAATCTTTTCACACGATTTCTCATAACGGCATTTCCCAATTTTTTACCAGCTGCAAATGCTACGCGCTGTGACGGATGAAATGCCTTGCAAAAATAAACGACCAAATTCTTATTTGCTAAAGAACGGCCATAACGATAAATTTTCTGAAAATCATTATTTTGCTTTACTACAATTTTCTTTGGCAAAGTATATCTCATATTATCCCCACAAAAACGAATACAATGCAAAACTTTTGTGAATTCAACTATATTCTGTCAGTCATTCATCCTTTACAAACTGCTTTGACCATTATTCAAAACTTATAAAAGGAAAAAGAGGCCACCGTAGTGACCTGTTATTATGCGGATAACTTATGTCTTCCTCTAGCACGTCTTCTTTTTAAAACCAGGCGACCACCTTTAGTTTTCATGCGCTGACGGAAACCATGAGTTTTCTTTTTCCAATGAACATTTGGCTGAAATGTCTGTTTCAATCTCTACACCTCCTTAAAAGCTTCACAATAGATAAACTGCTACCCAATATCCCAAGTCAAATCGGCAGATTTACGGCATGACAATCGGCTCTGTTGATAGCAATCAACAGACTTGCAGTTGTATTATTTCAAATATAGCTACTAGAATTATAGACTACTGCACTTTGCGTGTCAACCGATTTCAAAATACTTGTTGATATCTTATAGCCATTTTGATAAGATAATTATACACTTATCCACAGGTTTTATTGCCTGTGGATATATTACTACTTACAGAAATACTGTGAATTTTTTTTTATTATCGAAGAAATTCACAGCTAAAAACTACAGAAAGGACTTGTTTGATGACCAATTCTGAACTCCAGCTAATATGGGAGAAAATTTTACAAAATATCCAACAATCTCTATCTGAACATGTTTGTCTAAATATTATAAAACCATTAAAACCATTAAAACTGACAGATACCGTATTCGAGCTCTCAGCTAAAAATCTGTACGCTAAAAACCTCATTACCCGATACATCCCGTTTTTAAGAGATTCCTGTTATGAAGTAACAAAAAATCAAGTTGAAATTGTCATAAGCATCGCACAAGAACAACCAAACGACGAAGATAATCAAAAGGAATTGATGAACCAGCAGCTAAAGCAATTCAAACAGCGAAACCGTCGCAACCGGACAAAGAAAAAAGCCATTGACTTAGTCGAACAGCCGACTTTAACCGAAGCTATGGAAAATGAAACATCTGATACGCCCGTTCCTATAAATCCCGGAGATAAATCCTCGCTTAATCCCAAATACACATTCGACACTTTCGTCATCGGCAATTCAAACAGTTTTGCTCATGCCGCAGCGCTTGCCGTTGCCGAAAACCCTGCCAAAAATTATAACCCTTTTTTCATGTACGGCGGAGTAGGGCTCGGCAAAACACATTTAATGCACGCTATCGGTCATAAAATCTTACAAAATCAGCCACAAAAAAGAGTTTTATATATTTCCAGCGAAAAATTCATAAATGAATTAATCAATTCAATTAAAGACGGCAGCCCTGAAGCTTTTCGCCAAAAATATCGCAATGTCGACGTTTTACTTGTCGATGACATTCAGTTTTTAGCCAATAAAGAACGAGTGCAAGAAGAATTTTTCCATACGTTCAATGCTTTAAAAGACGCCGACAAGCAAATAATCCTTTCCAGCGACAGACCGCCAAAAGAAATCGAAAAGCTTCAAGACAGGCTGTGTTCCCGTTTCGAAGGCGGTCTTATTGCCGATGTTCAGGCTCCAGACCTTGAAACGCGCATTGCCATTTTAAAGAAAAAATCCACATTGGAAAATTATAATGTGCCAGATGATGTAATGGCCTATATAGCCAGTCACATAGATAATAATGTGCGCGAACTAGAAGGCGCTTTGACACAGGTAGTTGCAAGGGCGTCATTTTGCCATTATCCTATAACCAGTCAATTTGCTATGAATGTATTGCAAAATATAATAAAAGCAACGCCTGCTCCCGATAGTACGAAAACTGCCAGCATAAATCTCATTCAGGAAACAGTGGCAAAATACTTTAAAATAACCATCGCCGACTTAAACGGAAAAAAACGCAACCGCAACATTGCTTTTCCCCGTCAGATAGCCATGTACCTGTGCCGTGAATTAACTACATCATCATTACCTAAAATCGGCAAAACTTTTGGAGGCAGAGACCATACAACAGTAATGCACGCTTGTGATAAAATAAAAAAACAGTATATAGAAAACATGGATTTTGCTAAAACAGTAGACAACTTACGCCATCAGATAAACCAAAGGTAACTTATCAACAAGGTTGTGGATAAATCTATGGATAACATTGTGGATAACATGTGGATAAGTAGATAAGTAACAGAAGCCTGTGCATATGTGGATAACTTGTCACAAATTATCCACAGTTTATCCACAAGAACAACACCAAGAATGACAAGGATTTATGCCACTTATCCACTTATCCACAGCTACCTACTACTACTACTACTAAAAATATTAATATATAAATAATAGTATTATAAAATATAGGAGTGAATAACTTATGAAAATTACTTGTGAAAAAAAAGAACTGACTCAAGCTATACAGACAGTATTGAAAGCTATACCCAGTCGACCACAAATGCCTATACTGTCAGGTATATACATCAATGCCAGCAACAATCAACTAGAACTAAAAGCTACAGATTATGAAATAAGCATCAGTTGCAAAATAAACGCAAATATAGATAACGAAGGAACTATTGTCTTACCAGGCAAATATCTGTATGAAGTAATCAGAACACTACCTGGCGAATATGTAGAAATAAAAAATAACGATACCGATAATTCAGTTAATATTTCTTCTAACGCAGCCCAATTTAATCTATTAAACATGCAAGCTACAGATTTTCCAACTATCGAAAAGCTTTATGGTCAAATAAATTTCACTTTAAAAAATACAATATTATTAAATTTTATAAGAAAAACATCTTTTGCTTGTTCCACAGATGAATCCAGACCAGTATTTACAGGATGTTTAATTGAGATAAACAATAACAATATTATTATGGCTGCAACCAATATGCACAGATTATCATTAATCCGTGAAAATATTGGTAATATTACAGATGATAATTTAAAAATTATCATACCGGCAAAAATTCTAAATGAATTTATGCACATATTTAATTCCGATATACCAGAAGACATTCAAATATCTTGCACACATAATAAAATCAGTTTTTCCTACGGAAATATATATGTTATTTCCCGTTTGATAGAAGGTCAATTCCCGGATTATAATAGAGTTATTCCTAAAGAATTTAAAACACGTGTAATAATTAATAAACAGGATTTTCAATCAGCATTAGACCGTGTATCTTTAATATCCCGTTCCGGCGATTATAATATAATTCATTTTGAATTTATCGATAACAGAGTACGAATATCTTCCGACAATCCTAACATTGGAAAAGCAGAAGAAACAATAAATGTACAAATAGAAGGACCGGGCATAAATATTTCATTCAACGCCAAATATATCATGGATGTATTAAAAGCTATTGAAACTGAAAACTTTATTTTTTCCTTTAATCAGCCGTTAACCACAGCTTCTATAAAAGAAGAAAACAATAATAATTTTACGTACGTAGTAACGCCTGTAAGAACAAAAGCAATGTAATAAAAATGAATATAAAAAATATAATTTTGCATAATTATAGAAACTATAAGCAGTTAAATATAGATTTATCCCCCAATATCAATATTTTTATTGGATATAATGCACAGGGAAAAACAAATATCATAGAAGCCGTTCATTTTGCAGCAATAGGCATATCACACCGTACCAGAAATGATAGTGATTTAATTTATTGGCAGCAAAATGAAGCTAATATAAATATTAAATTTTCCAAGATGAGTATTATCTCTGAATTAAAAATTTTATTGAAAAAAAATCAGCGTAAACAATTATTTTTTAATGGAGAAAATATAAAACAAAAAGAACTGCCGGGATTATTGACAATGATATTATTTTCTCCAGAAGATTTAATGCTGGTAAAAGGTTCTCCCGTACAACGCAGAAGATTTTTAGATATAGAATTATCACAAATGAGTCTGCTTTATTATAATCAGCTTGTGCAATATAATAAGATATTATTACAGCGTAATAATTTATTAAAAAAAATAAAAGAAAATAATAATTTGATTAATATGCTCGATATGTGGGATAAACAGTTTGCTAAAAGTGCTGCGTTTATTGTAGATAAACGTTTAAAAAATGCAGATAAATTAAATAAAATAGCACAATATATACATGCGAATATATCTGGTAACAATGAAAAATTAGATATAAAATACAGTATAAGCAAAAATAATATAAATCTCTCTACCGATACGGGATATAAGCAGTTATATGATGGATATTGCGAAAATCTGAAAAAATATAGAAAAAATGATATATTTAAAGGTTCAACAAGTATAGGCCCCCATCGGGATGATATTTATTTTTTTATTAATGATATTGATTTAAAATCTTTTGGTTCGCAAGGACAGCAACGCAGTGCAGTATTATCATTAAAATTGGCTGAGTTAGAATTACTAAAAAATGAGACGGGGGAATATCCTGTTCTGCTGTTGGATGATGTTATGAGTGAATTGGATAATAAACGCAGAAGTAGTTTATTGGACTTTTTGCAGAAAAAAAATATTCAAACACTTATAACCGCTACAGATAAGTCTTTATTTAATGATAGTAGAAAAAATAGATTTTTTATTATTAATAACGGTAAAGTTGATTAACAGGTGGTGATGAATAATGAGAACATATACGAATAATTTATTTGAAACAGGAAAAACTATAATTCCGAAAACAATGAAATCACTTGGAAATAAAAAGGATAAAAATAATTTAGGCTTATTAAAAATATATTTGAAATATAAATTGTTTTATTCTTGGGGTGAAATTGTAGGTAAAGATATAGCTAAATATATTATTCCGCAGGATGTAAATTTTTCCGTTTTATATGTGTATACTTATTCATCTGTTTGGGCTAATAGTTTTCAATATTTAAAACTGGATATAATAAAAAAAATAAATAAATTTTTAGGATATAAGTTAATAAAAGATATACAATTTACACGATTTAACAAAAAACGCAAAAGTAATTATTCACTTGTTTTAGAGAAAAAAATAAATTTAGGCAGTTATATAAAACGGGTGGAAATTACAGCTGATGATTTAAGTAAAATAAGACAGGAAACATCGAATATTGAGGATGATGATTTAAAATCAGTACTGCAAAGAGTATATATGAAAAATATTCAGTTAAGAAAATTAAAGACTCAATACGGTTGGAAACATTGTCAAAAATGCGGAAGATTAACTTCGCCTGAAAATAAATACTGTTA
>USIX01000104.1 GCA_900554895.1 uncultured Megamonas sp.
TTTCTTTCTGCTCTTTAGTCGGTGCTATTTCCGTCTTGAACGCCTTTAGCAATGTTCTCATCCCCTTCTATCTGTTTTTTGTATTTACGTAACCCGTACTGTAAATATTGGTCATAAGTATAATACCTTCGATTAGTAGGAATTCTGTTTGCTACAAGAATTTTTTCTCTGTCATAGCGTTGCAATGTCTTAACCGACACATTAAGCAGTTCAGCGAACTCTTTAGGCTTATAATTAGTGATGTTTGATATGTTCATGGGCGTTTATCCTCCATAATCATGTTATATCACTAATACACACTTTTATCTACATAATTAGTTACTTAAAGTATCTCCTAAGATTAATATACAATTCTTTTACTACCCAATTATATAATAATACCATATTTAACTCTTATTTTAAAGAAAGTTTATAAATCGATATTTATTTTAGCACTAAAAAATTTTTTCAATTTGTGGTATTATATGGAGGAATATTCAATTCAATATAAAATTTTAAATTTCAGAAAGGTTTTCCTATGCAACTAAAAGAATACTTTAAATTTAAGGAACGCAACACCAATTACTCTACTGAAACCATCGCCGGTCTTACAACGTTTTTAACCATGGCGTATATAGTCATCCTAAATCCCAGTGTCTTGAGTAAGGCTGGTATGGATTTTGATGGTGTTTTCTTTGCTACAATCATCGCCTCCGTTGTCGGCTGTCTGATTATGGGAATATTTGCCAATTATCCTATAGCCATAGCACCGGGCCTTGCCATGAACGCCTATTTTTCATTCGTCGTTGTAATTTCCATGGGTATTGCCTGGCAGGAGGCACTGGGCGCCGTCTTTATATCATCACTTATTTTCCTTTTGCTGTCGCTTACCACATTCCGGCAAGCCGTTATAAATGCCATACCATCTTCCATGAAAGAAGGCATTAGCGCCGGTATAGGTCTGTTCATAAGCTTCGTCGGTCTGCAAAGTGCACATATCGTTGTTGCTTCGCCCGCCACGCTCGTTACACTCGGTAATTTCACCGACCCTGTTACGTATATGTCGTTAATCGGTCTGTTCATCAGCATTATCCTCGTTATAAATAATGTTCGCGGTGCTCTGTTTTTAGGCATGATTATAACATCCGTCATTTCGTTTCTGTTTGGTTATATAACGCTGCCGGATACTATTTTCAGTATGCCGCAGTTCGGCGATACTTTTATGCAGATGGATATTGCCGGTGCCATTTCCCACAATCTGTTCACTATTATTTTCACATTTTTCATAGTTACACTCTTCGATACAACGGGAACCATGCTCGGCATTGCTAAGCAGGCGGGACTCATGAAGGGTGATACATTTCCGAATGTAAAAAGCGCTCTTTTAGCCGACTCAGTTGCCAGCCTCATCGGCGCCGTATTCGGAACCAGCCCTACCTCCGCCTACGTTGAATCAGGTTCTGGCGTTGCCAGCGGCGGACGTACCGGTTTTGTAAATATCATTATTGCTCTGCTTTTTATTTTAATGCTGTTTGCCGCACCGCTTGCTAAAGTTTTAGCGCAAGTGCCTGCCGTCACTGCACCGGCATTAATAATCGTAGGTTTTTACATGATGAGCAGTCTGTCCCGCATAGACTGGAACGATATGCCGGAAGCTCTTCCCGCTTTTCTCATCGTTTTAATGATGCCGCTTTCCTACAGTATCACGGATGCTGTCGGTATCGGCATTATATCGTACTGTTTAATAAAAATCTTTTGTGGTAAAATTAAACAGGTTCATCCGCTGCTTTACGCATTTATGCTCTTGTTTATTATCCAATTTGTCTCTATACACATTTAAAAACCTGTTGTGCTAATTAAGTTTCTAAAACAGTATAATATTTTAGATTGAATATCTTACCAGAACAACAAGTACTTAAAAATTAAAATCAAAACAAGGAGGTCTTCCATTTTTTCATGTTTTTTCGTAAATATAAATATCTCTGCGGTTCCTTACTCGCCGCTACCTGTCTTGCTATAGCTACACCGTCCGTGGCAACTATGACACCGTCTCAGCACGGCAACATCACCCTTAGAGGATTAAGCCAGCATCAGCAGCGCGATACCACCGCTGTAATAGCACTTTCCCAGAACACTTTTGATGACAAGAAAACGACTGCTTCTACTTCAGGCAGCATTTCCGACAGAATTAAAGCCATTTTAAACGGTGAAAATTCTTCTACGGATAATCGTCCCGTTTTGAATTACGGCAGTGATGCTATTATGGGACGCGCCATTGCCACACAGCAGCAGTGCGTAAAATATCTTCTGGATATAAATCCCAACCCGCAAATCAGCGTTTCACCGGAAGAACTGGTCCGCTATTACTATGAAGAAGCCGGAAAAGAAGGTATCCGTCCCGATGCGGCATTTGCGCAGGCTCTCAAAGAAACCGGCTATTTCAGCTACGGCGGCACGGTTACTCCCGACCAGAACAACTATTGCGGTCTCGGTACGACCAGTGCTACGGTAAAGGGTGCCTATTTTTCCTCCGCCCGTCTCGGTGTACGTGCTCATATCCAGCATTTGCTGGCTTACAGTTCCGTCAGACCTCCTCGTGAACGCATTGTAGACCCGCGCTATTCACTCGTACGTTCCGCCTACACTACATCAACCATCGACACCTGGCAGGGACTGAACGGCCGCTGGGCCGTTCCGGGCAACAACTACGGTCAGGAAATACTTCAGATTTTGGATAATATAACAAGAGAATAAATAAAAAAAGGATTGTAAACCGGAAAATATCCGCATCTTACAATCCTTTTATTTTTTTAGCATATATAGACATGCTGTATTTCCTATTGATTTTTGCTATAATAAGTATAAAATTTTATTGTTAGAAGGTGCTATTGTGCTTAATATTCCGACAAAAACAAAATACAGTTCCTCTCATCGTCTGCGGGAGATGATTATCGTCCTGCGCAAGCATAATATCCTTCGCAGCAATATGACGCCGGAAAAAATGCGTCTTATTTTGGAAGATTTAGGTCCTACTTTTGTTAAATTAGGTCAGATTTTATCGCTGAAGCCCGGCTTTCTGCCGGCGGATTACGCTCTTGAACTAACTAAACTGCAAACGAGAGCCAACCCTCTCGATTTTTCCATTATCGAAAAATGTCTTGAAGATGAATACAATAAAAAACTGAGCGAAATATTCGAACATATCGACCCTGACGCCCTCGGCTCCGCCTCTATTGCCCAAGTGCATAAGGCTGTTTTAAAGAACGGTGAAAAAATCGTCCTGAAAGTTCAGCGTCCCGGCATTTACAATATAATGGCAAAAGACATCGTATTATTAAAACGTGCCGTTTCCATTTTACAGGTATTCAAATCGTCGCCGGGCGTCCTTGATTTCAATGCCATACTAGATGAAATGTGGAGCATTACCAAGCAGGAAATGGATTTCATGACGGAAGCTGAACATATTGATGAATTCCGCCGTTTAAACAGCGATGAAACTTTTATCGACTGTCCCTACGTAAAACATGAACTGACGACGGCGCGCGTACTCGCCATGGAATATATCGACGGTATCCGCATAGATGAAATCGACAAACTGGAAGCAAAAGGCTACAATGTTGAAGAACTTGGTTTCCGTCTCGGGCAAAACTATGTAAAACAGATTATCGATGACGGTTATTTTCATGCCGACCCCCATCCCGGCAATATCTGGATAAAAAACGGCAAAATAATCTGGCTCGATTTGGGCATGATGGGCAGATTATCCCTCAAAGAACGTGATGCACTGAAAAAAGCCGTGTTCTCGCTCGTTCAGCATGATACGTACGAAATGAAAAACGCCGTCCTGACACTCGGCTCACCGCAGGCGAAACTTGACCACATCAAACTGTACGAAGATATTGATATTCTTATGAACCGTTACGGCGATGCCAATTTCCAGACACTCAAACTCAGCGAACTGGCACATGATATAATCACCGTATCCAGGCGGCATAAAATCGCCATAAATCCGGGGCTCAGCATGTTTGCCCGCGGTGTCGTCACGATTGAATCCGTACTAAAAATCTGCTGTCCTAACATAAATTTCATTGATATTTTCTCTTCCTACATGAAAGCTGATTTTAAGCGCAACTTCAGCTGGCGGCAGGAATTTACGAAATTCAGACGCGACAGTTACGTAATGCTGCAAAAATCCATGCACATACCTGAACAGCTGTCCGATATTCTTAAAATGACCATGAGCGGACAGACAAAAGTCAATCTTGACCTGACCGGTTCAGAAGAACCGCTGCGCCGCCTCGATAAAATGATTAATAAATTGATTTTAGGCATAATCTGCTCAGCTCTGCTGCTAGGTTCCAGCATAATCTGCACCACCAACATGACGCCGCAGATTATGGAAATCCCCATTCTGGGCGTTGTCGGCTATTTAGCTGCCGTATTTCTGTCTTTTCGTCTGATGATAAATATCTACAGGGAAAAATAAATTATCTCTATATTAATTGTTCATTTTTCTTTAACACAAAATTGTCCGGCACAATACAATAAATAAAAAAATTCTTTTTAGGGTATATTGTGCCGAAACGGCAATTTCTTAAATTTTATCAGCACAACGAATATAAATTACTTTTTAATTGTACTGAGTTGATTAATTTTGTATCAATCAGTTCAGTACATAAATACATAATAGAAAGGAAGTTACATCATGCAAGGTATACGAGGTGCCATCACCGTAGAAAACGATACGAAAGAAGAAGTTCTCCGTGCAGTTCAGGAAATGCTTCGTACCATTTTAACCGAAAACAGCATTACCAGCGAAGATATCGGCGCTGCCATTTTCAGTGCTACCGACGATATCAAATCGCTTTTTCCGGCATTTGCAGCTCGCCAGTTGCCGGGCTGGAATTTAGTTCCGCTGTTTGATGCCCAACAGCTTTATATTGAAAACAGCATACGAAAATGTATCCGCGTATTGCTTCTGGTCAATACGGATAAAACGCAAAAAGAAATTAAACATATTTATCTCGGCAGAGCGGCTGCACTCCGTACCGATATAAACAAAAAATAATTTCTATAAAACTTTCGAGTTTAGATTAATATCTAAACTCTTTTTTATACCATAAAAAGATTTTGCTAAACAATCTGCAAATGATATATAATGAATTTATCATACATATAGGATTATAGGTTGCCTTATTAACCTAAATATTTTGTCCGAGGATTTTATATGGAGCGATTATTTTTTATTTTTATTGATGTTTTCCTGCCACTTATTGTGGGTTATTTTTTTCACAAATACAAAATCATTTCTGTCGATACATGTAATCTGCTGTTAAAATTAAATATCCGTTTTGTTACTTTGATTACGGGGCTCGGCAGTTTCTGGCTGATTAATATCGACCAGAATATTTTTCTTTTATCATTTGTCGGCTTCATTTTATGTTCAATACTGCCGGGAATACTTTCTTATCCGTATGCTCATTTTAAAATCAAAAGTCTGCGCAGCCACGGAGCATACCTCATCAGCAGCACTATGTCCAATATCGGCATTTTAGGCGGTTTGTGCGCTTTTATCGCCATGGGGCAGCTGGCTTACGCCTATGTACAGGTTATCGCCATGGCACAGAATATTTTCACGCTTATTTTAGGACTTCCGCTAGCGGAATACTTTCACCAGAAAATTATGGCCGGACCGAAAACAGTCAAATTCCAGCCGCACTGGCGCTCTATTTTAATCAGTTGGAACCAGATAGGTCTAATCAGCATGATTATCGGTGCCATTTTAAACGTAAATGAAGTAGCCCGTCCGTTCTTTTTTGATTATGTCTTCAATGCCTTTGTACATATCGGCGCATGGTGCGGCATTCTGCCTGTCGGTTATCTTCTAAATTTCAAAGCGGCGCGCATATATAAATATATTGCTTCTTCCGTAATACCGATACGTTTTATAATCATTCCTATCCTTTCATACATTATCGCCGTTCACTTTACAAACGACCCGCTGATTGTTGCCATTATCACTTTAATCGGCTGCTGTCCGATAGGCATAAACTCCGTTGTCGTAACACAGCTGTATAATCTGAATACAGGCATTGCTGAAGCAATGTTTGTTATAACAACAGCCGTTTTTATTTTTATCGCTTATCCGCTGTTTTTGATTTTCATATTATAAATTTTCTATCTCACGTTCATTTTTCAAACCTTTTTTAACGTTTCGCTATCGCTGCACTGAACAAATCTTCGTAACCTTTCTTTAACAGCAAACGATACAACGGTTCGAAACGCTTAAAATTTGACTAATACCTTCCTTTTTCAACAGAAACTTAATTTAAGCTGTTTACACTGTAATTTACTAACCATAATAAAACTTTCATCATATTGGAGTATTTTCACAGTAGCTTTAGCTATTAAAAATAAAATTTACTAGATGTGCATTTAATTCAAATATTTAAGCATTAGTGAGTTTTTGTTTGAATATTACAGCTAAGAAACTTTATTTTTAAAGTAAAAATCTCTAGTAAGCTACGAACTAAGACACTTTCTTTAATAAAAAAAGGAACTATCACTTAAACCATACGCAATAGTTCCTTTTTTTATCAATACCATCTTGTAATTGGCAAATCATTATTTACGCCGTTTGTAACTAAAATCTGATGAACTTCAATTACTCCCGTATAAAATGCCGCTGCACAGCCGGCTAAATATAAATCCCACATACGGATAAATCTTTCATCGAACATATTTTTAATCTCATTAATATGATCATGAAAATTCCTATCCCAGCATAAAAGAGTCTTATTATAATGACGGCGCAGATTTTCAATATCCAGAATATGAAAATCCTCCTCTGCCATTATATCAACCATTTCCCTGAGGCTAGGCAGCTCTCCGCCCGGAAAAATATATTTCTGCATCCAGCCGTTGCCGCTGTCTTCTTTAAGCTGGCTGATATAGTGCAACAGGAACATTCCGCCCTTTTTCAATACGGATTTCACACTGTCATTAAATAATCTATAGTTTTCACGGCCTACATGTTCCACCATGCCGACACTGACTACACGGTCGAATTTTCTGCCTGTTTTCGGCAAATCACGGTAATCCATCAGTTTTACCGTCAAATAATCCTGCAAATTGAGTGCTTCTATTCTTCTATTGAATTCAGTGTACTGCTCATGGCTTAAAGTAATGCCCATTCCCTTGATTTTATATTTCTTAGCAGCTTCAATCAGTAAAAATCCCCATCCGCAGCCGATATCCAGAAGCGTCATCCCTTCTTTGAGATGCAGCTTTTCCAAAATATAGTCCACTTTATTAACCTGCGCCTGATACAAGCTGTCATCATCATGTTTAAAATATGCACAGGAATAGCTCATTGTCTTATCAAGCCATAATTTATAAAAATCATTGCCGATATCGTAATGGCTCTGTACTTCTCTAGCCTGAAACTTTTTGGCTACAGAAGGATGCAACAGCTTTCCCAGCAGTTTTTCATCGGTGGAAAATTTATCCATCTGTCCAAGAAAATGCACTAAAGCATCGTATAAATCGCCTTCAACCGTCAGATTTTTATCCATATACGCCTCGCCGAGTGCTATGGAAGTGCTTTTCAAAAGCTCCGATATCGGTATCGGTTTCTTTAATTTAATAGTAAAAGTCGGCTGGCCTTCACCTATTAGATATTCATTATCCTCAAATCTAACCAGAAACGGATTTTCGTCAAACCGTTTTAAAAACGATACCATAGCTTTTTCTTCAGCTATACGCTCTGCTTTTTCTTTTAACTTTTCTAACATAATTAATTCCTCCTAAATTTAACAATATGCAACTGCTCATAAATAAAATCTGCATCATTAAATATGTTAAAAAATTTTGGGACAAATAATTAACTAATTAACTTTTACTTTATATTATACCCAACTTTTTTTATTGTCAAATATGCAAAAAATGCTTTTTAAAATCTGAATATGTATCCAAACTTTAAAAAGCATTTTTATCTATATAAAAACTCTTACAGAGTTGTTATGGTGACGCGTATGGGATTCGAACCCATGAAGCCGCCGTGAAAG
>USIX01000105.1 GCA_900554895.1 uncultured Megamonas sp.
TGCTTTTATTTCTCTGCCGCTCAATTCCGGATTTTTCGCCAGAAAATCAGCCAATTTATACAGTATTGGCGCTAACTGCTCAACCTTCGTACAGACTTCTTGTTTTAATTTTTGTTTTTGTTTATACATAAAATAAATTTCTTCCTAAATAATAAGATTTTTTCAGCGTATTTTACAATGCGCTTCGCTGATAAAAAATTCAGCTTGGTTGTTATTGGCATTGATTTTAACATTTACGCCGAGCGGCAAAAATGCGTTCGTTTTTTCATGTCCTGCCGGAAAACCGTAAATTGTCGGCACTTTGGCAAGATTGGCGTATTGCATGAGAATTTCCTTAACGGTAAATTCATATTTTGACTGTTTTGTCGGTGTGCAGTGCGTAAACTGACCGAAAACAATACCTTTGACTTCTTTGAGAAGTCCGTTTTGCCACAGCTGCTGGAGCATACGGTCTATTGCATACGCTTCTTCGCCGACATCCTCTAGAAATAAAATGGAATTTTCGCCTTTCAGCTCATACGGTGTGCCGCACATTGCTGCAATAACACTTAAATTGCCGCCGATAAGTCGGCCGAAGGCATTGCCGGGATAAATCGTTTCCAGCTTCTGTTTTTTCGGCAGAAGAAAGGCTCCGAGCGGTACGGACAGACACAGTCCGCGGCAAAATGAAGCAATTGTATATTTTGTCGGATTTTGCGACAGGGTTTTAAGCATCGGTCCGTGTACCGTAACGAGACGGCTTTTTTGTCCGATTGCCGTGTGCAGTGCCGTAACGTCACTGAAACCGACGAGCAGTTTAGGATTTTGGCGGATTAATTGATAATCTAGGTAATCAAGTATTCTTGTACAGCCGTAGCCGCCGCCGAAACATAAAATAGCGTCCACTTCTTTATCGGCAAAGAATTTATTAAGTTCGTCAGCCCGCAGTTTATCGCTGCCGGCCAGATATCCTTCATTTACCTGCAAAGTGGTTGAGAGTTTTGTTTTATATCCCCATTCATGCAGCAGATTTATACCTGCCGTATAATCGAAATTTTCGCAAGCAGAGGCAGGTGCAACGATACCAATACAACTGCCGGCCTGTAGAACTTTTCCTTTATGACGCGGATTTATCATCGGAAGAGTCCCCCTTTTTTATTAAAATAGTATACTTTACCTGTTATGTTAGTCATCCAGTCCTTATCAGCAGTACAATAATTTATATCCGCCGACTATTATCATTTAGCCTCACTAAATATAGAGCATTGTACTGTTTAAAAAATTGGCTGGCATAATAAATTATACTTTATATTAGCATAACATGTGATTTTGTGCACGTCAATTATACTAAAACCGCCTGCAGAAATAAATCTTGCAGGCGGTTTATATATTTAATTTTCCGGTTCAATATATGCTTCTTTAAAATCGATTGTACCGAGAATGGACCAGCGGTATCCTTTTACATACGGCTGAACGATATAGGGCTGCGTTGTGTAGTAAATCGGCAGAACAACAGCGTCATTCATGAGAATTTTTTCCGCTTCGTGCATTTTTTCCATGCGCAAAGCCTGATTGTTCGTATGCTGTGCAGCCAAAACAAGTTCATTATATACAGGATTATGATACTGTGCGTCGTTATTTTCATCCAGATAAACATCCATAAAAGTCATCGGGTCGGCATAGTCACCAATCCAGGAAGCGCGTGCTATTTGGAAATTACCCTGGTTTCTGGCATCAAGATATACTTTTGTTTCCTGATTTAAAAGTTCAGCCTCAACATTCAGATTTTCTTTCCACATGGACTGGATTACCTCCGCTACAGCCTTGTTCATTTCATTTGTATTATACAAAATCGTTATCGGCGGCAGATTTTCTCCATTGGGATAACCTGCCTGTGCCAGCAGTTCTTTTGCTTTTGACGGATTATACTCGACAAAATCACCACCTTCTGTGCGAAAGTCTTTTCCCGTTGCAGGGTTGATAAGTCCGGGCGGCACCCAGGCATATGCCGGTTTTTTCCCGCCTTTAATAATATTGTTGACGAGCATTTCTCTGTCCACAGCCATGGAAAAAGCACGGCGGACATCCGGGTTGTCAAACGGTGCTTTTGCCGTATTGAAACTGTAGTAATACGCACCGAGATACGGGCTGATATGGTAAAGCCCCGCTTTCGTCAGCCGCTCCTGTTCGGAAATCGGCGGTTCTACCGTTAAATTTGCCTGGCCGCTTTCCACCATGGAAACGCGTGTGCTCTGCGATTCGCTTATCGGCCATAGCATAGTAGCAAGTTTTACTTTATCTTTATCCCAGTATTTATCGTTTTTTACAAACTGCAACTGATTGGAATGTATCCAGCGTGTTAAGATAAATGGACCGTTTGACACTATTTTATCATTTGCTGCCCATATTTCCGGGTCTTTTTCGACTATGTGCTTCGGTACGGGATAATAACAGTGAAACGCTGTCAGATTAAGAAAATATGTTATCGGTGCTTTCAGTTTTACAAACAGTGTTTTATCATCAAGTGCTTTTACACCGACTTCGTCTATCGTTTTTTCCTGCTTGAAATATTCTTCACCGTTTAACAGCGGATACATCATATAGGCATTTTCCGAAGCTGTTTGCGGATTGAGTACCCGCTTCCACGCATACTCAAAATCATAAGCCGTCAGTGCCGTACCGTCGTTCCATAACAGTCCATCGCGCAAATGAAACGTATATTCCGTACCGTCAGATGAAATTTCCCATTTTTCTGCAGCGGCAGGTTGCGGCTGTTCATTTTCATCCAGACGAGTAAGCCCTTCAAATAAGGCAAGTTCTACATTCGACTCGGCAAGAGCTGTACTTTTCGTCGGGTCAAGTGTTGCCGGTTCAGCTTCCAGTGCGTAACGCACCGTATCATTATCCACAGTATCACTGCAACCTGTAATAATACATGCGCACATTGTCATTATCAATACCAGAAATTTTTTCACAGTATCAGCTCCTTTTTCTGTCGGCGTTTAAGAAATCGAAAATAAACATGCCGAGTTCTCCGATTAAACGTCCGCCTGTGGCATTTGACGGCAAATCGGAAGCAAAAATTATAATACTGTATGTACCGTTTTTCCCTTCGAATACACCGCCGTCATGTTCTACACCGTCAAGCATTCCCGTTTTGTGATGAAAAATGATTTCTTCATCCCAGTAATACGGAATACGGTCGCGGAACTGCTGGCGTGCCAGAATTTTCCATGCCTGTGCAAATCGAGGCTCATTACGCTTGGTATAAATATAATGAAGCAATTTATTATAATCTGCAACGCTCATATAATTTTCCCGGCCGTTTTCAGCTGCTGCAAAATCCATCATGCACCGCTGGAGTTTTGTGTGCTTTAAATCCAGCCTGCCTGCAAATGATTGAATATTTTCCCTGCCAAGTCTGTTAATGAGCAGGTTGGTCGCAAGATTATCACTGAGTACAATCATCAGCGATGCCAGCGCATGTATTGTGAGCAGTGCATCACCGTTCATTTCCTGCAGCGCACCTCCGCCTTCCACGTACGGTACGGTATCAATACGTATTTTTTCCGTCAAATCAATATCACTGTCGCAAAGTGCTGCCAAAATCAAAACCTTAATCATGCTGGCGGATTTATGGACATAATCTTCATGATAGGAAATCTTCGGCAAATCCGTTTTATCGTATTGCTGAATTAGATACGACCAGTTCCCCTTAAACGAACTTATTTTACCTTTAAGATAAATATCTAAAATTCTCAAATCCAAAATAATCATTCCTTACATTTTTAAATAAATTAATTATACCATAAAATAAAATATTGCCTGTGCTTATAAATAAAAATTTTTATGTAAGGAAATCTATATATAAATATAGAATGAATTGAAAATAATAATGGTGGATTATATATAACTAAAAAAGAGATAAGGAAGTATTTTGAGTGTTAAGTGTCTGTTCATAGATACAGTCACTTTACGGCACTTTTGTATTCTCTATAGAATATTGTATACAGTATTTAATTGTAAATACGTAAAAAAACTCTAGGCAAAACAGGCATTATCGTGCTATAATAAACTTCGTCAAAAAGATAAACTAGTGAATATAAGTAATATTTATACATATTCTATTATCTTTTATTTTTATTTTTCTGTTTATAATGATATATTTTTTATAAGGGGTTGTATTTTATATCATGAGTTTAAAAAATGCTTATTTACAAAAAGTTTATGACAAAGTAGTAGCTAAAAATCCGGGTGAAGCAGAATTTCACCAGGCTGTATATGAAGTTTTAGAATCCATCACTCCTGCTATTGAAAAAAATCCGGCTTATGAAAAAGCTAATATTATTGAACGCATGGTTGAACCGGAACGTATGATTACTTTCCGTGTAACTTGGGTTGACGATAACGGCAATGTTCAGGTAAATCGCGGTTACCGTGTACAGTTCAACTCTGCTATTGGACCTTACAAAGGCGGTCTTCGTCTGCATCCGTCCGTTTGCGCTTCCGTTATTAAATTCTTAGGTTTTGAACAGGTTCTCAAAAATTCCCTGACAACTCTTCCTATGGGCGGCGGTAAAGGCGGCAGCGATTTTGACCCGAAAGGCAAATCCGACCTTGAAATCATGCGTTTCTGCCAGAGCTTCATGACTGAACTCGCTAAACATATTGGCGCAGATACAGACGTACCGGCCGGCGACATCGGTGTAGGCGCTCGTGAAGTAGGTTATTTATTCGGTCAGTACAAACGCCTCCGCAATGAATTTACCGGTGTGCTCACAGGTAAAGGCTTAAGCTTCGGCGGCTCTCTTGTTAGAACTGAAGCTACAGGTTACGGTTTATGCTATTTCGTAAAAGAAATGCTTAAAGATAACGGTCAGGATTTTGCTGGTAAGGAAGTTCTCGTTTCCGGTTCCGGTAACGTTGCCATTTATGCAGCTGAAAAAGCTACACAGTTCGGCGCAAAAGTTATCGCCATGAGCGATTCCAACGGCTATGTTGTAGATAAAAACGGTATCAACCTTGATGTTATGAAACAGATTAAAGAAGTTGAACGCAAACGTATTAAAGAATACGCTGCACGTGTTGAAGGCGCTCAGTATCATGAAGGCTGCAAAGGCATCTGGACTGTAAAATGCGATATCGCTCTTCCTTGTGCAACTCAGAATGAAATTGACCTTGAAAGTGCAAAAGCTCTCGTTGCCAACGGCTGCTTTGCTGTCGGCGAAGGTGCGAACATGCCTTCTACTATTGAAGCTATTAATTACTTCCTTGATAACAAAGTTCTCTTTGCTCCGGCAAAAGCTGCAAATGCTGGCGGTGTTGCAACTTCTGGTCTTGAAATGAGCCAGAACAGTGAACGTTTAAGCTGGACGTTTGAAGAAGTAGATGCTAAACTGCACGGTATCATGGTAAATATTTACAACAATGCTGCAAGCACTGCTAAAGCATACGGCTATGAAGGCAACCTCGTAGTAGGCGCAAATATTGCCGGTTTCTTGAAAGTTGCTGACGCTATGCTCGCTCAGGGTTATGCTTATTAATAAGATAGATACGTTTTAAAATGGCAGGAGTTATATCTCCTGCTATTTTTATTTTGTTTTTATTCATTAAATATAAAGCAGTATATATAAAACTATTCAATCATTGCGCAAAATATGATAGAATGGAAACAGTTTATTTTGAAAATGGGGTGAAAAAATGAAAGTTACGAGAGAAGATGTAGAAAATGTAGCTCTCTTATCCCGTCTTAGCATTGATGAAAAAGATATGGATAAAAATATACAGGAGCTTAGCGATTTTCTGGAATATGTAGACAGATTACAGCAGGTTGACACGGAAAACGTAGCGCCTACTGCTCATGTACTGCCTATTCAGAATGTATTCCGTGAAGATGTAGTGAAACCGTCGCTTGACCGCGATTTAGCACTGTCCAACGCTCCAGAACAGGAAGACGGTTATTTCCGTGTTCCAAAAATTGTTGAAGAATAAGAAGGAGGCTTTGTAGTGGAATTATTTAGCAAAACAGCACATGAACTTCATGATATGCTCGTTAATAAAGAAATTTCCGCTGTAGAAATTACGAAAGATGTAATCTCTCGTATGGAAGCTACTGATGATAAAGTAAAAGCATATATTACAAAAACAGCCGATTATGCACTGCAGCAGGCGGCAAATGTTGATGCCGATATTGCAGGCGGTGCCAATATTCCGGTACTTGCAGGTATTCCGGCGGCCATTAAGGACAATATCTGTACAAAAGGGTTAAAAACAACCTGCGCATCATACATGCTCGAAAATTTCGTGCCGCCGTATGATGCAACAGTTATGGAAAAAATTCTCCATCAAAAACCGGCTCTTTTGGGTAAATTGAATATGGATGAATTTGCTATGGGCGGCTCGACGGAAAATTCCGCTTTCTTTCCGACTCATAATCCATGGAATTTAGACTGTGTACCGGGCGGCAGCTCCGGCGGCAGTGCGGCATCTGTTGCGGCAGGCAGTGCAATCTGGGCACTCGGCTCCGATACGGGCGGTTCTATCCGTCAGCCGGCATCTTTCTGCGGTGTTGTCGGTCTGAAACCGACTTACGGCCGTGTATCCCGTTACGGCTTAGTGGCGTTTGCTTCTTCGCTTGACCAGATTGGACCTGTTACGCGCGACGTTGAAGACTGTGCTCATGTCATGAATGCAATCGCCGGCCATGATGAAAAAGACTCTACCTCTGTAAATCAGACTGTACCGGATTATACAAAATCACTTGTGAACGATATCAAAGGTTTGAAAATCGGTCTGCCGAAAGAATATTTCATTGACGGTATGGATGAAGATGTAGTTAAAGCAGTAAATCAGGCTATTGAAGATTTGAAAAAACTTGGCGCACAAATTGTGGATATTTCTCTGCCGCATACGGATTATGCAATCTCCACGTATTATTTAATCGCTCCGGCTGAAGCCTCCACCAACTTATCCCGTTATGACGGTGTAAGTTACGGTGCACGTGTACAGGGTGAAGATATTATCGCTATGATGACCAATACCCGTACGGCAAAATTCGGCAAGGAAGTAAAACGCCGTATCATGATTGGCAACTATGCTTTAAGTGCAGGTTATTATGATGCGTATTATCTGAAAGCACTTAAAGTAAGAACGCTCGTAAAACAGGATTTTGATGAAGCATTTAAAAATGTTGACGTGATTTTGGCACCGGTATCACCGACGCCGGCTTATAAAATCGGTTCTATGGCGAATGACCCGCTCAAAATGTATTTGATGGATATATTTACCGTACCGCTTAATCTTGCAGGATTACCGGGAATTTCCGTTCCGTGCGGCATGAGTAGAAATAATATGCCGATCGGTATGCAGTTCATCGGTAAACCGCTTGATGAGGAAACAATCATTCGTGCCGCTTATACTTATGAAGTAAATCACGATTATGCCAATAAAATTGCACAGGGGGTAGAATAATGAAATACGAAGCAGTTATCGGTTTGGAGATTCACAGCGAATTGAAAACCAATACGAAAATTTTCTGCAGCTGCGCTACTTCCTTCGGTGCACAGCAAAATACACATGTCTGCCCGGTATGTCTCGGTCTGCCGGGTGTATTGCCTGTAGTTAATAAACGTGTTGTCGAATTTGCAATCAAAGCAGGGCTGGCACTTAACTGTACCATCAATAAATTCAGCAAGTTCGACCGTAAGAATTATTATTATCCTGATTTGCCGAAAAACTTTCAGACTTCCCAGTACGATTTGCCGATTGCCGAACACGGTTATGTGGATATCGAAGTGGAAGGCAAGAAAAAACGCGTGCGCATAACACGTATTCATATGGAAGAAGATGCAGGCAAACTCGTTCATTCAGGTACTACGATTAAAGATTCATCCAGTTCCAACGTTGACTATAACCGTACGGGCGTTCCGCTTATCGAAATCGTTTCTGAACCGGATATGCACACACCGGCGGAAGCACGCGCCTACATGGAAAAAATCCGTTCTATTTTACAGTATATTGATGTTTCCAACTGCA
>USIX01000106.1 GCA_900554895.1 uncultured Megamonas sp.
TGTCTGCAAAACTCAAAGAATATACAGTGGAAATCCGCGGCTGCGAAAAATGCCGTCAAATCTGTCCGGATTTAAAACCGGCAACAGATGAAGACTGGTCTACCGAATACGGCGATTTAATTCTTTCCGTAAAAATCGTTGATGATGTTACAGAAGCTATCGACCATATCAATAAATTCGGCAGCGGCCATTCCGAAGCAATTATAACGGATAGCTACAAAAACGCTCTGTTGTTCCAGCGAAACGTCGATGCCGCAGCCGTTTACGTAAATGCTTCCACCCGCTTCACCGACGGCAATGAATTCGGTTTCGGTGCGGAAATCGGTATCAGCACGCAGAAACTGCACGCCAGAGGACCGATGGGACTGGAAGCCCTTACGACCATGAAATATTTAATCTACGGCGAAGGTCAAACCCGCTGATGTTTCATTCTCTTTTTAAACTGTTTAAAAGTTATTACGCTACACCGAAAGGCAGACACGATATCAATGATTACACCCGTGCAGCCGTACTTGTTGTTATTGTGTCTATCATAATTTCATTGATTTTAGCATATTTTATTTTATAATATACGGAGTAACATATGAAAAAAATCGGTATTATGGGTGGTACTTTCGACCCTATTCATGTAGGGCATTTAATGATAGCGGAAGCTGTATGGGATGAATATAAATTGGAAAAAGTTTTATTCATTCCTTCGGCGAACCCGCCGCATAAACCTGATGTGCTGACTTCCGCCAAGCATCGCTTCAACATGACACTGCTCGCTACATGTTCCAATCCTCATTTTGAAGTATCATCTATTGAAATGGACCGCAAAGGTCCTTCCTATACTATCGACACAATAAAAGACCTGAAAAAAATATACGGCGACGATACGGATTTTTATTTCATCATCGGTGCCGACTGTATTCACGAACTGCCGACCTGGCACAAAATAGACGAACTTTTAAAAATCTGCAAATTTATCGCCACAAAACGACCTAGTTATAAATTAGATTTAAGTATTATTGCAAAAGAATTCAGTGATTATAACATTCAACTATTGGAAACACCGGAACTGGAAATTTCTTCCACTGATATTCGTCAGCGCATAAAAAAAGGCTATTCCATTCAATACATAACCACCGAACAAGTTCAGCAATATATTCGCAAAGAAGAGCTTTATTTATAAACTGGCTTATTGTATAATTGTTTGTAAAGTTATTACCTGTATTGTTTAGACACTACAGACCAACATTTGTTACAATCACCGGCTCAAAACCGGAAATATATGTCATATCAAATGAAGAAGGAGACCGCAATGTTAGGGGATTTATTACGCCAAACGCGTGAACAGAAAAATTTATCACTGGATGATGTCGAAAAGGGTACCAATATCCGCAAACTCTATATCAAAGCCATCGAAGACGGCAATTATGACAAGCTTCCGGGAGAAGTTTTCTTAAAAGGATTTATTAAAACTTATGGCAAATTTTTAGGATTGGACGGACAAAAACTCATTGAACAGTACAAAGCTGAAAAAAATCCTTCCGTTTCATCCGAAGAAAAACCAGAGCCGACGCCGCCTGCTTCTGAACCTGCCGCCGCGACGGACAATGCAGTCCCAGAAAAAGAAAGCAAACAGCCGGAAAAAACTGTCAAATCGAACAAACCAGCTGCTAAATCTGTACCGAATATTGATAATTTCAACGACAGCAGAAAATATCTGGAAACGAAAAATTCCAGCAGCAGCAAGAAAAATATCATTATAATTGCCGTTATTATTATAGCAATTATCGCCGGTGCGATTGCCTTCCTATCCAGTCAGGGCTCTGACAGTGAAACAGCACCGAAAAATCAGACACAGCAAACACAGCAGACGCAGCAGCCTGAACAAAACGAAAATGCTACCGCACCTGCACCTGCTCCTGTAAACGGCAGTGAAGTAAGCGCCGTATTCAGTCAGGACTGCTGGACAGAAGTAACAGTAGACGGCAATACTGTATTGTCTGAAACGGTTAAAGCCGGTTCCACTTTAAATTGGAAAGGCAATAATCAAGTTGAAATAACCGTCGGCAATGCCGGAGCCGTTGATATCACTTTCAACGGACAGCCTCAGGGTAAAATGGGGGATGTCGGAGCTGTCGTAACGAAAGCATTCCCTGCACAAAATGCAGCAGCTGCTACTCAGCCAAATGCTCAAACCTCTCAACAGCCGGCAAACACGCCTGCTCAGCAGCAAAATCAGTAATTCAAATATAACATTTTAAGGGAAGGTGAATGATTTTATGAAATGCCCGTTCTGTGCAGCTCCCGATAGCCGTGTGGTGGACTCGCGTACTACCGATGATGGTAATTCCATAAGACGACGCCGTGAATGTACAGTTTGCGGCAAACGGTTCACCACTTACGAAGCTGTTGAAAAAGTGCCTTTAATGGTCATAAAAAATGACGGACGCCGTGCAGTTTTCGATAAAGAAAAATTGTTAAAAGGCATTATCCGTTCCTGTTACAAAAGGGATATTCCCGCTGAAAAAATAATAAAACTGGCCGATGAAATTGAAAAAGAACTGCGAAATATGATGAGGCATGAAATATCCAGCAAAACAATCGGCGAAGTCGTCATGAAATATCTAAAAACCTTTGATAAAGTAGCTTATATCCGTTTTGCCTCCGTTTACCGCAAATTCTCAGATATCGACAATTTCAAACAGGAATTGGAAAATCTCAACTCTGTCAATAAAGATAAAAATTAACAAAGGCTCACTTCGGTGAGCTTTTTTCTTATTAATACTAAAACTGGAGGAAGAATTTTTTTGACTTGGAAACTAAAACAGAATTTACAAAAAATCCTGGAAGCCGAACAGGGTTATTATATTTTTCCGGCAGGCGCGCGCACGCCGTTTGCTCTTTTATACCCTAATTCCTATTTTGTCGGCATGTCCAATCTCGGTTTTCATATAATCTATGAACAAATAAATGAGCGCAAAGACAGTGCCTGTGAACGTTTTTTCCTGCCGGAAAAAGCCGAACTTGCCGAACATGAACGTACCGGCACACCGCTTATGAGCATTGAACATCAGCAGCCGCTGTATGAATTTCCGTTAATCGGTTTTGCTGTTTCTTTTGAAATGGATTACTTCAACATTCTTAAGATGCTGTCGCTCGGCAAAGTGGAGCTCTTAGCGCAAAACCGTACGGAAAAAGACCCTATTATTATAGCAGGCGGTCCATGCGCCACTTTCAATCCCGAACCTTTATCCCTATTTATTGATGCCTTCATCATCGGCGAAGGCGAAGAAACGATTAACCGTTTTCTTGATGTATATCATCAAGAAAAAAATAAAAATCTGTCACGCAGCGAACTGCTGTTACAGCTGGCAAAAATTCCCGGCGTGTACGTACCGCGCTTTTATGAACATATCTACGATGAAAAAAATAATCTGACTGCCATTAAAGCCGATGCTCGCGTACCTGTCAAAGTTGTGCGCCAATGGATACGCAATCTGGACAATTACAGCGGGAAAACAGTCATTACCACGCAACATACAGAATTTAATCTGTTCCTGATTGAAACCTCCCGCGGCTGCGGTCGCCACTGCCGTTTCTGCATGGCAGGCTACTGCTTTAGAAAACCTCGTCACCGCAGTCTGAACAAATTAATCGACCTATTGCCAGAAGCGGCAAAACTTGACAAAAAAGTCGGTCTTATGGGTCCTGCAATCTCTGATTATCCGCAAATAAACGAGCTGTGCCGTAAAATCCGTGAACTGAATTTGCCAATGTCCGTTGCTTCATTCCGTGCCGATTCCGTAACAAAAGAGCTGGTTGAAGCACTGGCACAAAGCGGTCAACGCACATTGACGCTTGCACCGGAAGCTGGCAGTGCAAAAATACGCAATGTAATCAATAAAGGCATTGAAGAAGAACATTTATTCAATGCAGTGAAAATGGGCATACAGGCAGGCGTAAAAAACTACCGCATGTATATTATGGTCGGCCTGCCGAAAGAAACAAAAGAGGATATTGATGCTATAATCGATATGACTGTCCGCTTAAAAAAATACATGGAACAGTCCGGTTCCAAAGGAATACTCACACTCAGCATAAATCCGTTTATCGCTAAACCCTGTACGCCGTTTCAATGGCTGCCTATGGCTGATTTGAAGCAGACGGAAAAATATTTTAAACTGATAAAAGCCAGCCTGAAAAAATATAAAAATATTGAAGTCCAATTTGAATCGACAAAAGAAACCTACATTCAGGGCATATTGGCACGCGGCGACCGCCTTATCGCCAGAGCTTTGCTGAATGCACATTTAAACGGCGGCAGTAAAGCATTTAAACGTGCTTTGAAACAGCTGGGCTTAAACGGCGACAACTATTTATACCGCGAACGCAGCAGTGAGGAACTCCTGCCATGGGACAGCCTCGATATGGGCTTTACGAAAGAATATCTTTTACATGAGCTTGATATGGCTATGCAGGAAAAACATACCGTTCAATGCTTCGACGGCTGCAAACGCTGCGGCGTATGCAAATAAAGGAGGAAACATGTTTTTTTTATACCACAATACCGATAATCTCTGGTACGGCAAATTCTCCGTTTTTCCAGAAGATAAAGTTATTCATGCTGTATCAACCCGTTTCGGTGGTACAAGTCAAGCACCTTTTGACGGACTTAATCTGGCACTGCATGTCGGTGATAAAGAAGCGGATGTTTTGAAAAACCGTCGCCTATTTACCAAAGGACTCGGACTTGAACCGTCCTGTATAACTACCTGTCAACAGGTTCACGGTAATAAAATTGCCTGCATTACAGCAGAAAATATCGGTGCAGGCGCCAGTTCTTTAAGTGATACAATAAAAGACGTCGACGCTTTGGTAACTAATCTGCCGAATGCGGCATTAACCTTGTTTTTTGCCGACTGCACGCCGATTATGCTGTACGACCCCGTTCATCACGCAATCGCTGCAGCTCACGGCGGTTGGCGCGGTACAGCAGGTGAAATTTCTCTGCATACACTGGAAATGATGCACAAAAAATTCGGCACTCAGCCTGCCGACTGTCTGGCTTCAGTCGGTCCCAATATCGGCTCATGCTGCTATGAAATAGGAGATGATGTGGCGCAGATATTCAAAAATCTGTATAAAGAAAATGACTCCCTAATTTTACAGCGTGATAAAACGACGCAGAAATATCATCTTAATTTGCAGAAAGCCAACGTGCTTACATTGCAGAAAGCCGGCTTAAAAATACAAAACATTGATACTGCCGATACATGTACCGCCTGCAACAGCAAGATATTTTTCTCCTATCGCGCCGACAAGGGCACAACAGGCCGCATTGCCTGTATTATCGCTTTAAAATAAATTTAGCTCAGCTATGGATAAATTCAGCTAAATATTATATTATAAAATAGACTATGAATTCAGAAGGTGACCTCCATTATGATAGTGGAAAATTTAAAAACCGTACAAAATAACATTAAAGAAAGTATAAAAAAACGTCATAATATCATCAGTAATGATGTTTTATTGGTAGCCGTTACCAAAAATCACGATGTTGAAGCTATGCGTCAGGCTATTGATACCGGTGCTGCCGTTATCGGCGAAAACCGCGTTCAGGAAGCAGCTCAGAAATACGCTACGCTTGACCGCAATGCCACCTGGCATTTAATCGGCCATTTGCAGACAAACAAAGTAAAGCATGCCGTAAAAATTTTTGATATGATTGAATCCGTAGACAGCATTAAACTGGCTGAAGCAATTAACAAAGAAGCTGCCAAATTAGATAAAGTTCAAAAAATCCTCGTGCAGGTTAACCTTGTCAAGGAAGCCTCCAAAACAGGCGTATATCTGGAAGACCTGGATGAACTTCTGTCCGCTATTGATACTATGGATAATTTAAAACTCATGGGACTTATGTTCATTGCACCTATCGCGGAAAATCCAGAAGATGTTCGTCCTATGTTTAATCAAATGTATAATTTGTTCATCAAGGTTCAAAAAATGCCGCTAGTTCATGCTGATATTAAATATCTGTCCATGGGCATGACGCATGATTACGAGATAGCCATTGAAGAAGGCGCCAATATCGTCCGCGTCGGCACTGCTATTTTCGGGCCTCGTCAATATTAACTCATAAAACTGTAAGGAGATAAAATCATGAGTATCGTAGACAAATTTCGCAATAAAATGGGAATGAACCAGGAAAACGAAGAATATGTTGAAGAACAGACAGCTGCAGTTCAGGAAGAACCTGCGGATAATAATTACCAACAGGCTGATAATGTAGTTGACTTCAAAAATAAGGCAAAAACTAACAATCAAATGAAAGTAATGGTAATTGAACCTGTTTCTTTCGATGATGCTCAGCAGGTTGCCGACCATATAAGAAATCACAAACCTGTCGTCGTAAATTTTGAAAATACGAACGGCGACATAGCTAAACGTATTATTGACTTTATCAGCGGTACAACGTATGCTCTGTCCGGCGATATAAAAAAAGTCGGCAAAAATGTTTTCATGTGCGCACCGGATAATGTCAGTGTAAATTTCTCGGAAGAACATAAAAAACAATCGCAAAATACCACTATGCCGTGGGAAGATTAATATAAACTACAAAGGAATGATTTAACACAATGGCTGACCGTGAAAAAATAATCCGTTTTTATAAAGGAACAGAAGGCGAAGAAATCGTTGTAAAATTAGTCGATGCCATCGAGGCTGTCAATAAGACCCGCAAATTCCGCACGACGGATTTTCTTGACCCGTACGGCTGCGAAATTGCTGAAACAGTTGCCGCCAACTATGAAAATATATCCGTCAATTTCAATGGCGGCTATATGGGTGCCGAAAGACAGTGCGCCTGTTTTGTGCATGATGATTTTATGGGCAAGGCGACCTATCCGATTACTGTTGTCAAAGCTGTATGGAATGACAAATTTTACCGTCTGTCACATCGCGATGTGCTCGGTGCACTGATGGGGCTGGGCATTAAACGCGAACAAATCGGCGACCTGCTTGTTACACTCGGCAGCGTAAAAATTATCTGCACAGAAAAAATGGCCGAATTCATTTTGCAGAACTTGACGCAAATCGGCTCCGCCAATGTAAGCTGTGAAACGGACAGCCTTGATTCCATCGCTCCGCGCGAAGAACGCTGCAAAGAAATCACCTCGACAGTCGCTTCACTGCGTATCGACTCCATTGCAGCGGCAGGCTTCGGCTCCTCTCGCAGCAAAATGGCGGCGAACATTGATACCGATAAACTCAAACTCAACTGGCAGTCGGTAAAAAACGCCTCTCAGGCAGTAAAAGAAGGAGACATTATTTCCATTCGGGGACGCGGCCGTCTGGAAGTTGCCGAAATTCGCGGCAAAACGAAAAAAGGACGCACCGTAGTCTTATTAAAACGCTATATTTAAAATCAAGAGGGCTGTATTTTGTTATTATTAGTTTTATTCATTATTCTACTTGACCAACTTATTAAATATCTTGTCAGCACTAATATGTTTTTAGGACAGAGTATTCCCGTCCTGCCGCAGATTTTCCATTTGACCTACATTCAAAATCCGGGAGCGGCTTTCGGCATTCTAGAAAATCAGCGTTATTTATTCATATTAATTGCTGCCGTTTTAATTATCGCTGTAATTTATTTCTATAAAAAAATCATACAGCTGTCCAGATTTTTTCAAATCGGCATTGCTCTGCTCTTTAGCGGAGCAATCGGCAATATGATTGACCGTATTTTCATCGGCAAAGTAATCGACTATATGGATTTTCGCATCTGGCCGGTATTCAATCTGGCGGACATTGCCATTGTTTCCGGCTGCGCAATCATCGCATTCAATCTATTATGCAAAACGGAACGGAGTTATAAAGCATGAACAAAGAATATACTGTTAATGATTTAGACGCCAATGTCCGTCTCGATATTTTTTTATCCGCTCAACCGGACAATCCTTCCCGCTCCAACATCCAGAAA
>USIX01000107.1 GCA_900554895.1 uncultured Megamonas sp.
TTGAAGAATTTATTAAAGGCAGAGAACTGTCCATTCCAGTTTACGGAAATGAAGAAAAGAAAACGCTGCCGGTTATTGAAATAACGACAAATTCTGGCAGATACGATTATAAAAGCAAATACACAAAAGGCGAGTCATATCATATAATTCCGGCTCCGCTTGATGATGAAGTTACGCAAAAGGTGCAGAAGCTTTGTATTGATGCCTGTACGGTAGCGGATTGCAAAGGTATGGTACGTGTTGATGTAATGCTCAGTGAAGATAATGTGCCGTATGCTCTGGAAATTAATTCTGTGCCGGGTATGACGGAAACTTCTTTAGTACCTGATGCCGCACGGTCTGTAGGTATTGATTTCGGTAGTTTGTGTGAAATGATTTTGCAGATGGCGGTGGAAAAATAATAAGGGGCGCTTTATTATGGTAAAAAAACCGAATAAATCAGGAAGTTTCATTTCAAGGCGCAATATAGTAAGAGGTCTAATAGGCCTCTTTTCTGTATTATTGCTGATATTCATCATAAATTCGCCGCTTTTAAAAATCGGCTATGTGAAAGTTACGGGAAATTCGTATCTGCCGCGTGAAGATGTACTGGAAATCGCACGGGTAAAAGAACCGCTTAATATTTTTTCCGTTCAGACAGACGTTATCCAGAATTATTTGCAGAGCGATTTACGTATTGATACAGCGAAAGTATGGCGGGATTTTCCGAACTGTTTGAACATCGAAATTACGGAAAGACTGCCTGTAGCGGTGATGAACTGTAATTACGGCTATATTAATCTGGATAAGAACAGTGTAGTCATTGACGTGTATACCGATGTCAAAAAAATACAAAAACCGGTAATAACGGGAGTTGTTTTACAGGATGTTTATATTGGTGATAATATAAATGATGCTACGACAAAAAAAGTATTAGTCTATTTAGGGTTGTTGAGTAATGATGTTTTAGGACAGGTTAGACAGATTAATATCGCAGATAAAGAACATATTGAATTATATACGGTAAAAGGAACAAGAATTATTTTGGGAAATTTGGACAATGCTGAAAAAATAGCGGGTAAAACGCAGGAAATTTTTAATGATATGAATTCGACATCTATTCCTGTTGAATATATAGATTTGAGTTACTCAAGACCGGTATTGAAGATTAAACAATGAGGAATTTTATGATGCCAAATAAAAGAGTTTTTTCGATAATTTTCATATGTTTTCTGTTGGGTTTTATGATATCGGTGCAGCTTAAAACGACACAGGATAATTTAAAATCGTCTACACAGTATCAGCGTATAGAACAATTATCGGATATATTGCTTCGTACGGAAAAAGAGCGCGATGCTTTAAAACTGGAAATTGCACGATTAAAAGAAAGTGCAAATCTGCATGATAATTTTCCAGACAAAATCAATTTTATGGCGGGAACTACGGCCGTGAAAGGACCGGGGGTAGTGCTTACGATAGAGGACAGTAAAAAGGCTCTGTCATCAGCGGATAATACCAATCTGTATATTATTCATGATGAAGACGTACTGAAGGTTATTAATGAACTGCGTGCAGCGGGAGCAGAAGCCATAGCCATAAACGACCAGAGGCTGACGGCAAATTCAGAAATACGCTGTGCCGGGCCGACGATTTCCATAAACAATACACGCATTTCGGCACCGTACGAGATAAAAGCCATCGGTAACGCCAAGAATATGGAAAATGCCATCAAGATGCGCGGCGGCGTAGCGGAAAGTCTCAGTGTATGGGGAATACGGCTTGATGTTCGCCAGGAAGCAAATATAATTATTCCTGCCTATAAAGGAGCAGTGCAGTTTAAATATACCACTTCTTTAGAGCAATAAGCTGATATGTATGGGAGATTTATTTGAATGAATAAGATTTTTGTTTTGTGCATGATTGCCGGTTTATTCGGCGGTATAACAGGTTATTTTGCGCCGGTAGTTGTTCCGGTGGAATATAACAAATTGTTTTCCGTCGCTATTTTAGCCGGAATAGAAACAGTATTCAATGGTATAAAAATGCTGGTAAAAGACAGATTTAACAGTCGTTTATTCATCTATAACTTTTTTGTAAATGTGTTTATTGCCGTGATTTTCGTTTTTGTAGGAGATAGTCTGGGTTTGGACTTATATTATGTTGTATTATTGACATTGGGATTTAGATTATTGCAGGATTTGGATATAATAAAGCTGTGTCTGTTTAATAAGTAGTTTTGTTTTTTTGCAAATAACATACTAAAATATTGGCTAATTGTTTATTTTGGTATATAATTAATAATTAAGCAAATTAATTCTGAAATAAATGTCGCATGACTTTAAATAACGGGTACTGGAGGTTACTATAGTGTTTGAATTAGACCAAGAGATGGAGCCGATTGCCAAGATAAAAGTAGTTGGCGTAGGTGGCGGTGGAAATAATGCCGTTAACAGAATGATTGCGTCCGGATTGAAAGGCGTGGAATTTGTAGCCATAAATACGGATGCACAGGCATTGGTGCATGCAATGGCACAAAATCGCATACAGATAGGTGAGAAACTGACGCGTGGTCTAGGCGCAGGAGCAAGACCGGAAATCGGTGAAAAGGCAGCGCAGGAAAATCGCGATGATATTATGAAAGCTTTGCAGGGCGCAGATATGATTTTCGTTACGGCCGGTATGGGGGGCGGTACTGGTACAGGCGGTGCGCCGATTGTAGCCGAATGTGCCCGTGAAGTAGGTGCTCTGACTGTAGGTGTTGTTACGCGTCCGTTTATGTTTGAAGGTAAAAAGCGTTTAAAACAGGCTGAAGCAGGCATTAAAAATTTAAAAGCAAATGTGGATACTCTGATTACAATTCCGAATGACCGTTTATTGGATATTATTGATAAGAAAACATCCATGATAGATGCGTTCCGTATTGCCGATGACGTTCTTCGTCAGGGCGTACAGGGCATATCCGACCTTATAACCGTTCCGGGCATTATCAACTTGGACTTTGCCGATGTTAAGACGGTTATGAGCAATGCCGGTTCAGCATTGATGGGTATCGGTGAAGGACATGGCGACAATGCGGCTGTGGATGCGGCTAAGATTGCCGTAAACAGCCCTCTTTTGGAAACGTCTATTCAAGGTGCAAAGGCTATTTTGTACAACGTTACAGGCGGTCCGAATCTCGGCTTGATGCAGATAAGCGAAGCTTCGGAAATTATAAGCGGAGCGGCGCATGAAGATGCGAACATTATTTTCGGTACGGCTATTGATGAAACGCTGGAAGATACTGTAAGAATAACAGTGATTGCTACCGGTTTTGATGAAGAAGGCGCGGATGACATTCCGGAATTTCCATCCATGCCAAAACAGACGACGGATAATAATGATATGGGAGGCTTCCCGGATTTACCGTCTTGGATGCGCAGATAAGTAAACGACGGCAAAACATAAACAGGCAGTCAGAAAAATGATTGCCTGTTTTTTATGACAGAATTAGGCAGGTGAAATTATGCGCCGTTATATACCATTATTACTAGTTGGGCTATGTATTTTATTCGTAATATTAGCGATGCTGCTTTATACGACGCAGATTGTAGGACAGAAAAATCAGAAAGAATTCATACCGGTTATGAAAACTTTGACGGTTTATACGACAATGCCTGCTGATATGGCAATGATAATTGCCGAACAGTATAAACGTGAAAGCAATATTCAGGTAAATTTTGTGCAGATGAGTTCCGAGGAGCTGCAGCAAAAGCTGATTGATAAAAATGAAGCGGGCGGAGCGGATTTAATTATTGCCGATTCACAGCTTTTGGAAAAAATAGCACAAAGGGAAATATTGACAGGCAATATTTCCGAACAGGAGGATATTGTTGCAGAACGGTTCAAAAGTCCTGTTAATCAGTGGATTGGCATATGGTATGACCCGATAGTATTCTGCTATAATCTTGATTATGTGAAAAATAACTGGTATGTGCCGACCAGTTGGGAGGAGCTGGCATATACGCCGCAGATAAAAATTGCCATGACGGATTTTACCGTAGCTTCGGCCAGCAGTAATGTACTGTATTCTTTGATAGAAAATAAAGGTGATGAATATACGTTTGCGCTGCTTAAAAGTCTGCATGGGAAAATGCAGCGTTATGCCAAGTATTTATCTACACCGGTACGTATGGTCGGCATGGCGGAAGCCGATGTGGCAATAGCCGTGCAAAGTGAGGCTTTGCGCTATATTCATGATGATTATCCTTTAACGATTATTTATCCTGAGAACGGAACGACATATCAGCTGACTGCAGTGGGAATTTTATCTGCCAGCAGACAACAGACGGAATCTGCCGATTTTATCAAGTGGCTTTTAGGAGATGAAGTACAGATGGAACTGCAGCGTCATCAGTATTATTATGTGCCTACTAACTACGGTTCATTAACGTATAAGGAATTTGCAGGAAAAAATATTGCGTTTATGGAAAAATACACGATATTGGATGATATTAATAAAAAAATATATCTGGACAGATGGGTAAGGGATATCAGATTGGCAAATTAAATAAACGAGCTAGGGAGTTGATTTTATGTTGAAAGCAGGTTTTATAAGTTTAGGCTGTTCCAAAAATCTGGTGGATACGGAAGTTATGCTGGGAATTCTGGCGAAAAATAATGTGGAGATTACGCCGGAACCGGCAAAGGCCGATATTTTAATTGTAAACACATGTACGTTTATTCAGTCGGCAAAAGAGGAGTCCATTACGACGATTTTGAACATGGCTGAATATAAGCAAAGCGGGAAATGCCGTTCACTGATTATTGCAGGCTGCATGGGACAAAGATACGGTGAGGAACTTTTAAAGGAATTTCCGGAAGTTGACGCGATTGTCGGCACCGGTGCATGGAGCCGTATCATGGAGGCTGTCGATGCAACGGTGAATGAACATAAACGCGTACTTATAACAGGCGAGTCCAAGGAAATATATACAGCTTCTTCACCGCGTATCTTTACGACACCGTTTTATACAGCATATATAAAAATTGCTGAAGGCTGTAATCATCGCTGTGCATACTGTACTATACCGTATGTACGTGGTAATTACCGCAGCCGTACGATTGAGGATATCAAGCAGGAAGTAAAAGCTTTGGCAGAGCAGGGCGTAAAGGAATTCAACATTATTGCACAGGATACTACGTATTACGGACAGGATATTTACGGCAAGCCGTCTTTGGTGGAACTTTTAAAGGAACTTGTTAAAATTGATAAAGTAAAATGGCTGCGCATACAATATGCCTATCCGCATACATTCAGTGATGAACTGATTGATTTAATTGCCAATGAGGAAAAAATCTGCAATTATGTCGACCTGCCGCTGCAGCATGCGCACAATGCCGTTTTACGCAGTATGCGCCGTACGGATACGCGTGAAAGCATTGAAATTCTGCTTGATAAATTGCGCAAACGCATACCGAATGTTGTTATCCGTTCCAGTTTTATCGTCGGTTTTCCGGGCGAAACGGCTTCACAGTATGCTTCATTGCGTGATTTTCTGGAAAAACAGCGTTTCGACAAGGTGGGAATTTTCTCCTATTCGCGTGAAGAAGGTACACCGGCTTATGATATGCAAAACCAGGTTCCGGAAGATATCATGCAGGAACGTTATCATGATTTGATGAGTTTGCAAAGCAAGATTTCCGAGACAATCAATATATCTATGGAAGGTAAAATTGTAGACGTACTTATTGAAGGTCGCGATGATGAACAGCATATAGCATACGGACGTTCCTACCGTGAGGCACCGGAAGTGGACGGTCAGGTATTTGTAGAGGGCGACGATACCAGCCAGCCGGGTGATATTATCAAAGTGAGAATATTGCAGGGCTTTGACTATGATGTTGTCGGTGAACGTGTAGAAGATTGATTTAAGCTGAGAGGAAATTTTTATGAAAGTTGAAATTGTAACAACGGGCAGTGAGCTTTTATTAGGACAGATTGTTAATACAAATGCAGCATATATGTCGGCGCGCCTTAATGATTTGGGTTTTGACGTAATTTATCAGACGACTGTCGGCGATAATCACGACCGCATGAAAGAAGTGCTGGAACATGCACTGTCGCGTGCGGATATCGTTATTACTTCAGGCGGATTGGGACCGACGCAGGGGGATATTACCAAGGAAGTATCAGCAGAAATTTTCGGACGTAAAATGAAACTTCATGCAGAAAGTAAACGTCGCATGGAAGAAAGATTTGCTCAGCGTCATGTTGTCTGGACGGATAATAACCTGCGTCAGGTAACGCTGCCGGAAGGGGCAGAAGTATTTTTGAACTACAACGGCATTGCCTCCGGCGTAGTTCTTGAAAACAACGGTAAATATTTAATAAATCTGCCGGGCCCGCCGAGTGAAATGAAGGATATGTTTGAACGCAGTTTAAAACCGTATTTGCAGCGTAAATTCGGATTTAAGCATGTTATCGTTTCCAAAGTGCTGAATACGATGGGATTGGGAGAGTCCCTGCTGGAGACAGAGATTAAGGATTTGATTTTGGCTCAGTCCAATCCGACCTTGGCACTTTTAATTCGTCCTGCCGGCGTGATTATCCGTATTACAGCAAAAGCCGATACACGTGAGCAGGCGGAGGAAATGATTGCACAAACGGAAGATAAAATACGTCAGCGTGTCGGTCAGTATATATATGCCGCCAATGATGAAAATCTGGAAGAAATAGTGGCAAAACTGCTTAGAGACAACTGCATAAAAGTTTCCTGTGCCGAATCGTGTACAGGCGGTATGCTGGCACAGAGGCTGACTTCTATTTCCGGAAGTTCAGTATATTTGGACGGCAGTATCGTAACGTACAGCAATGATGTTAAAACGAAATTTCTCAGCGTAGATGAGGACCTGCTTGATACGAAAGGAGCTGTCTGCGCCGAAGTTGCAGGTCATATGGCGGAAGGTGTCGTACAGATGTTCAATTCCGACATAGGTGTCGGCATAACAGGTATAGCCGGTCCGACAGGCGGCACAAAAACAAAGCCGGTCGGCCTTGTCTATATTGCCGTTTCCGGCAAATACGGTACGGAGGTTACAGAAAATCATTTCGGCGGCGAAAGAGACGAAGTAAGATACCGGGCTACACAGCAGGCACTATTCATGCTTCGCCAATATATATTGAAAAACATTAGAAAATAACAAGTATAATTCAGGTCATTTATATAATATACAGGAGGATTTTTTTTGGAAGAAAATATTATTAAGTTTGAAGATATGCAGCTTAGCAAAAAAGTATTAAACGCAGTAAAGGATATGGGATTTGAAGAACCGTCTCCGATACAGGCAAAAACGATACCGCTGGCTCTGGAAGGACATGACGTTATCGGACAGGCACAGACGGGTACAGGTAAAACGGCTGCATTCGGTATTCCGACGATTGAACAGATAGATGAAAAAAATAAGTATATTCAGGCACTGGTACTGACACCGACACGTGAACTTGCCATTCAGATTGCAGAAGAATTCAATAAAATAGGCAAGTACAAAAAAGTAAAAACACTGCCGGTTTATGGCGGGCAAATGATTGACCGTCAGATACGCGCTCTGCGTTTCGGTGTAAAAATCGTTGTCGGTACCCCGGGCAGGCTGATTGACCATATTCGCCGCAATACGATTAAGCTCGACCATGTAAAAATGCTTGTGCTCGATGAAGCGGATGAGATGCTGGATATGGGTTTTATCGAGGATATCGAAGAAATTATGTCTAATCTGACTCAGAAAGAGGACAGACAGACACTCCTGTTTTCGGCTACTATGCCGGCGCCGATTGAACGTCTTGCCAGAAATTATATGAATGACCCGCAAAAAGTCATGATTAGCCGCGAACAGCTTACTGTTCCGTCGGTTGACCAGCTCTATTTTGAAACGCGTGATAAATTTGAAGGTCTTTGCCGAGTGCTTGACATCGAAGACAGCGGTAAATAT
>USIX01000108.1 GCA_900554895.1 uncultured Megamonas sp.
TTGCAATTATAAAAATAAATTTATATAATTAATTTATTATAAAAATTTGTAAAAGGGAAGTTGATTTTATGGAAGCAACAGTTACTATATTAAATAAATCAGGTGTTCATGCCCGTCCGGCAGCGATGATGGCTCAAATGGGTCGTCGTTATAAATCCAAAATCACTTATACAGCCAAAGGACAGACGGTAGACGGCAAGAACATTATTCCGATAACGAGTGTAGGCATGACTTGCGGCACGCAGGTAATTATAAGAGCAGAGGGTGAAGATGAAAAAGAGGCAGTTGCGGCTCTGACTGAACTTATAAATAATCGTTTCGGCGAACACCAGTAATCGTTTTCTGAGCGTTATACTTAAATATTGCAGTTGTTTTTGTTGCCGTTTTATGCTAATATAACATATACAATTTTAATGAAATTTTAATGTTGGTTAAAGACGATGAAGAAGAGAGTACGGATATGGACGGACTGAACAGAGAGAAAATTATAAGCTGAAAAATTTTCCTGTCCGGTATCTGGAAAGTAGCTTTGGAGTTCTCGTGCTGAAATAATATTAGGTATGAGCGCAGATACAGCGTTAAGTAATGAAGTTCTGAATTTACTTATCAGAAAAAATTAGGTGGTACCGCGAAATGTCTCTTTCGTCCTTTTGGATGAAGGAGATTTTTTTATTTATTCAAGTTAAATCGAGAAATCAATTATTCAATTTTGTTCAGATTTTATTAGGAGGATTTTTAATGGAAGAAACTAATATTCCGAAAGTTTACGACCCGCAGTCGTTTGAAAAAAAATGGTATCAATATTGGGAAGAGCATAAATTATTCCACGCTGAAGTGGATAAATCGAAAAAACCGTTCAGCATCGTTATGCCGCCGCCGAACGTAACGGGACAGCTGCATATGGGACATGCTATGGACAATACGCTTCAGGATATTTTAATCCGTTTCAGAAGAATGCAGGGATATAATACTTTATGGATGCCGGGGACTGACCATGCAGGTATTGCTACACAGGCGAAAGTTGATGCGGCGCTGCGCGAAGAAGGAAAATCCCGCTATGATATCGGCCGTGATGCTTTTTTGCAGCGTGCCTGGGCATGGAAGGAAAAATACGGCAATCGTATAAAATATCAAATTCGTACGCTCGGTTCGTCCTGTGATTGGGACAGAGAACGTTTCACTATGGATGAAGGCTGCAGTCATGCCGTACGGGAAGTATTTGTACAATTATATAAAAAAGGACTTATTTATCAGGGCAAGCGTATAACGAACTGGTGTCCGCACTGCAACACGGCTCTTAGCGATATTGAAGTTGAACACCAGACGGAAGCAGGTCATCTGTATCATATAAAATATCAAGTGGAAGGCGAAGATAAATTCGTAGAAATTGCTACGACCCGTCCGGAAACAATGTTCGGCGATACGGGCGTTGCCGTTCATCCTGATGATGAACGTTATAAAGATTTAGTAGGCAAGACTTTGATTTTGCCGGTTGTCGGTCGTCGTATTCCGCTGTTTGCTGACAGCTATGTTGACCCGCAGTTCGGTACTGGTGCCGTAAAAGTTACGCCGGCACATGACCCGAATGACTTTGATATGGGACAGCGTCATAATCTGGAACAGATAGTCGTAATCAATAATGATGGCACTATGGCTGATAATACGAGCAAATATGCAGGACTAGACCGCTATGAATGCAGAAAACAGCTTGTTGCCGATTTAAAAGAAGCAGGATATCTTCTGAGTATTGAAGAGCATGAGCATTCCGTGGGTCATTGTTCCCGCTGCTCGGCTACTGTTGAACCGCTCGTTTCCAAACAGTGGTTTGTAAAAATGGAATCTTTGGCAGCTCCTGCCGTTGAGGCCGTGAAATCCGGCAGAATTAAATTCATTCCGGAAAGATTTTCCAAGATTTACTGCAACTGGCTGGAAAATATCCGCGACTGGTGTATTTCACGTCAGCTCTGGTGGGGACATCGTATTCCGGCTTGGTACTGCGACGACTGCGGTGCGACAATCGTAGAAAATGAAGATGTAAAAGTATGCCCGCATTGCGGCTCTGAGCATATACATCAGGATGAGGACGTGCTTGATACATGGTTCAGTTCTGGTCTCTGGCCGTTTGAAACAATGGGCTGGCCGGAAGATACGGAGGAATTGAAGCATTTTTATCCGACGAGCGTACTCGTTACGGGTTACGATATTATTTTCTTCTGGGTTGCCCGTATGGTTATGATGGGACTGGAATTCGGTAAGGATATTCCGTTTAAGTATGTATTCATTCATGGTCTGGTTCGCGACAGCCAGGGTCGTAAGATGAGTAAATCGCTCGGCAACGGTATCGACCCGGTAGAAGTAATCGACAAATATGGTGCCGATACGCTCCGTTTTATGCTCATTACGGGCAATACGCCGGGTAATGATATGCGTTTTTATTGGGAACGTGTAGAGTCGGCACGCAATTTTGCCAATAAATTATGGAATGCGTCCCGTTTCATGCTCATGAACCTTGAAGGTTTTGATAAATCGTTTGTACCGCAGGAAGAAGATTTCACATTGGCGGATAAATGGATTTTGAGCCGTTATGCCAAGACAGCTATCAGCGTAACGAACAATCTGGAAAAATTTGAGCTGGGAGAAGCAGGCCGTTCATTATATGATTTCATTTGGAATGAATTCTGTGACTGGTATATTGAACTTAGCAAGGCACGTCTTTATGACAAGGAAAATGAATTGCCGCGCAAAGTGGCTCAGTATGTACTTAATTATGTGCTGGAACGTACTCTCCGTCTTTTACATCCGTTTATGCCGTTTATCACGGAAGAAATCTGGCAGCATATACCGCATGAAGGCATCAGCGTTATGACGGCACAGTGGCCGACCGGTGAAGAAGGCAAAATCGATGAAACAAGCGAAACGCAGATGACGGCTATCATGGAAACGATAAAAGCAATCCGCAATATGAGAGCGGAAGTAAATGCTGTACCGAGCAAGAAAACGGAAGTTATTTTGCATTTTACGGATAAATCGCTGCGGGCTGTATTTGCAGACAACGAAAATTATTTTAAAGCATTGGCAAGTGCGTCTCAAACAACTATATGGGAAGACGAAAACAGCAAACCGCAAAATGCCATGACGGCAGTAGTAAGCGGTGTAGAAGTATATCTGCCGCTTGCAGGTCTTATTGATGTAGAAAAAGAGACGGCACGTCTTGATAAAGAACTTAAAACTCTGGATAAAGAAGTGGCACGTCTTGATAAGAAATTATCCAATGCAGGCTTTTTAGCGAAAGCACCTGCAGAGATTGTCGCCAAAGAACAGGAAAAATTAAAAGGCTATGAAGAAAAACGTGAAGCAGTAAAACAACGTTTGGCATATTTGGCAACTATTTGATTATTTTGTGATGAAAGGCTAAAGATGAAATGAATTATCAGGAATCATTGGCTTATCTGGACGAGCTTAGTACATTCGGTACTAAGCTCGGACTGAGCCGTATTGAAAAATTGGTAGGCTATTTGGATAATCCGCAGCTGCATTATAAGACTATTCACGTAACCGGTACAAATGGCAAAGGGTCGGTATCATCCATGCTGTCAAGTGTACTTACAATGTCCAATATAAAAACGGGACTGTACATTTCACCGCATCTTGTATCGTATACGGAACGCATTCAGATTGACGGCTGTCCTATAACGGAGGAAGCATTTGCCGACTGTATCAGCGCCGTTAGGACTTTTGCTGATAAAATGGTCAGAGAAGGAGAAGAGTCGCCAACACAGTTTGAAGTAATAACAGCGGCAGCTTTTTTGTATTTTGCTATCAATAAAGTGGAATATGCGGTTATTGAAGTAGGACTCGGCGGTTTGCTTGATTCTACCAATGTGGTGAAACCGGAAGTATGCGTGATAACGAACGTGACGCTGGAACATGCTGCACTTTGCGGCGGTACTTTGGAAGGTGTGGCCAGACACAAGGCAGGCATTATAAAGGATGGAGTGCCGGTTGTAACGGCGGCCAAGGGAATACCGATGGAAATCATTATGCAGACGGCAGAGGAAAAAAGCTCCGATATTTTTATAGCAGGCAGTGATTTTTCATCCACATACATTACTTTTGACGGACAGTATCAATATTTACGGTTTTTATGCGAGCTTACCGGCAAAAATTTTGACTATAAATTAAAAATGCTCGGCGACCATCAGATAGAAAACAGTTCGCTGGCGATAATGACGGCAGGTATATTGTCCAATAATGACGAACGTATAAATGAGCAGAATATAATCGATGGATTGGCAACGGCAAAATGGCCGGCACGTTTTGAACCGTTGAAAGTGAACGGACAGTTCTATGTTATTGACGGTGCGCATAATCCGGCGGGAATGAGTATTTTCCGTAAAAATCTGGATAAATACTATCCTGAAGGAAAACGTGTCATACTTTTAGGCATTTTAAAAGATAAGGATATAGATGCCATGCTTGATTATCTGCTTAGAGACGATGATGAGATTATTATCACGACACCGGACTCAGAGCGGAAGGCTTCACCGGAATATATTGCACAAAAAATTCAAAATCATCACGTAGAGCTTTTCGCCAATATGTATGAAGCATTAGAAGCCGCAAAGCATCTGGCAAATAAGGAAAAACTGCTGTGTATTACCGGCTCTTTATATTTAACGGGAGAATTAAGACAGGCTTTAGTTGATGAATTGAAAAACATGAGTAAATGAACTGCTAAAAAACAGTGGGTGAAGATGTGAATATATTTAAAAAAAATAGATTTAACAATGACTGCAAGCGGCTGATGTTTTACATTGTAGCAGCATTACTGTTCATGCTGCCGTTTTCTTATGAAATATCTAGTCTCTTGCTGGTGGCGGGCTGGCTTGTCTACATTTATAAATCTGTAAGAGGATTTTTTGAATGGCAGAGAACACCGTTTGATTTTCCGATAGCCGTTTTTGTAGTGATATCATTTTTGTCCGTATTTGTTTCACCAGACCCTGCATTCAGTTTTTATAATTGTTACAATTTAGTAGGAAGATATGTACTTACATATTATTTGGTAGTACAAAGTTTAAACAGTAAAGATATTAAACAGGTACGGATTTTACCGGATAAAAATAAACATGTAGTCAGAGTAGCACTTTTGGAACAAATAAAAATATTTCTGTATGTTATGTGCCTGTCGCTTTTTATAGTGATTGTATACGGCTTTTTACAGGCTTTTTTGGGTATAGGACTGACGTCAGAAGCAATGGTATGGACGGATAATGCCATATTTCCGGGATTGAAAACGCGAGTGTTTTCCACTTGGCAAAATCCTAATCTTTTAGGTGGTTATTTGGATTTTATATTAGGTCTATTGATGGGCATATTCGTTGTAATTAAAAATAAAAATGTACGAATTGCCATAGGCATTTTATTTTGCTTGGCAGCATTTTGTCTGACTTTAACGTATGCCCGTGGTGCGTGTATCAGCATTGCCGCAGTAATGGCCGTTTATGGAGCTTTGTACAATCGTAAAATGCTTATCGGGCTGATTGTTTTGGCGGCAGTATTGTTGATAAGCGATACAGCTCTAGTGGAGAGAATGACATCCGTATTTACGAAACTGGACACTTCTTCAGAAATGCGGCTGGCTTTTTGGGAAAGTACTATTGCCATGATTTTGGACCATCCGCTGCTCGGTATAGGCTGGGGTGCATATTTTATGGTATATCCTACTTATGATTATTATATGCAGGGAAATTTTATCAAAATTGTTCATGCACATAATATGTACCTGAATTTCATGGCGGAAATCGGGTTATTCGGTTTTGTGAGCTTTATGGTGTATTATTTCGGCATAATCTATAAAGCCTTTAAAACGCAGATTGCAGATATAGAACCGCTCAATAAAGGCGTTATGCTGGGCATAGGGCTGGGCATGAGCGCGCTTGCTCTTAACGGTTTTACGGATTATGTAATGTTTAATACAGAATTATCAATGCTGATATGGTTTTTTTCCGGTGTTGCTGTAATATTGGGTAAAAAAAATATATAGTGTTTGTACCTGTTGTGTTAATAAAATTTCTATTTTACGTTCATTTTTCTTTGTGCCGGCAAAGAAAAATTGCCCGGCGCAATATAAAAATAAATTAAGAAATATTTTTTTATATTGTGCTGAACCGGCACTTATAAAAAAGTTTTTGTGTTTCTTTTGTTGTCAAAAGAAAAATGAACGATAAAGCATTATGGTAAAAATCAAGCCTTAGAGGAGTGAATACAGTGAAGGAACAAGCTATTTCAAAAGCTACAATCGACAGATTGCCGTTATATTATAGAACTTTAAGAATGGCACAAGATGATGGAATGGACATAATATCATCGGAAGAGTTAGGACGGCGTTTGGTGCTGACACCGGAACAGATTCGCAAAGATTTAGCGTTATTCGGACAGTTTGGCAAAAAAGGTGTCGGCTATTATGTTAACGAACTTAAATTTAATGTAGGTAAAATTCTAGGGCTTGATAATCACTGGAACATTGCTATTGTGGGAATTGGTCATTTGGGCGTTGCGCTTGCCAACTATCAGAATTTTATTGCGCTCGGCTTCAATCTAGTGGCATTGTTTGATAATGACCCGAGTGTCATCGGTAAAACTGTAAATCATGTAAAAATAAAAAGCATAGACGAACTTCCGAAAGTCGTAGCCAAATTAAAAATAGACATAGGCGTTATAGCAGTACCGGCGCAGTTTGCCCAATCCGTTGCAGATAAATTAGTTAAAGCCAAAATAAAGGGAATTTGGAATTTTGCCCCGATAAAAATGAAAGTTCCCGACGATGTAAAAATTGTCAATGAGGATTTATCAGTCGGGCTTAGCAGATTATCGTATTATATTACAGGAAAATAACCGATTTATTGACGGTAAAACTTGACGCTTTTCCCTTGTAGTGGTATGCTTTTGTTAGTGGTATGCGTTATTGTTTATTTACAAATGACGTGTTGATTTTTCATAATTTTTATTTATTAATATTAAGTATAATTATAAATAAAAAATTTATACTGTAAATGGTATAATAATCTTTGATTATCATGCAGTAGAATGGTATAATTAAACACGACAAATAATACAATAATACAATCTTAGTAAGGAGGAGAATCTTTAATGATTGACATTTTAGATCGTGTGCGCAATAAAGAATTGCATGCGAAAATTGTCACTGCGGAACAAGCAGCTGAATTAATAAAACCTGGCATGAATGTAGGTACCAGCGGTTTTACACCGTCCGGTTATCCTAAAGCCGTGTCTTTAGCTCTTGCTGAACGCATGAAAGAACATCCGTTCAAAATCAACTTATTTACTGGTGCTTCTGTAGGACCGGAACTTGATGAAGCTTTATGTAAAGTACATGGTATTGACAAACGTATGCCGTACCAGACAAATAAAGCTGTAAGAAACGCTATTAACTCTGGTGAAATTGCATACAGCGATTTACATCTCAGCGAATCTGCACAGCTCGTTCGTTATGGTTTTTATGGCAAATTAGATGTTGCTATTGTAGAGGCTTGTGCTATTACTGAAGAAGGCAATATTATCCCGACGACTTCCATGGGCAATACGGCTTCTTTCGTACAGCAGGCAGATATGGTTATTGTAGAAGTAAACACTACTCAGCCATTGGAACTCGAAGGTATGCATGACGTTTTCACGTTCAGACCCACCTATTATTTCGCCAATCTTCGGGAATAATA
>USIX01000109.1 GCA_900554895.1 uncultured Megamonas sp.
ACTGGGCCACAATAGGGCTGACTCTTGAACCCTTACCGTTAGGGGCAGGGTTGCATTGTGTCAATAAAAAAATTTCTATGTGTCATTTTCTTTGATAAAAAACGAACTTAACGAAAAAATATTTTATCTGTAATGTAGTTTTATGATGACTGGCAATAGATGTTGTTATCAGTTTGATTTGGTACAGTTGAATACTTGAAGGCACGAGCCAATGCCAAACATTTCGAGCTGTTTTATCGACTGAATTTATAAAAGAGATTTGAAAGATTGCCGAGTGTAGCAATAGCGAAATATAAAATAGAAATAATTTTAGCAGGATTTTGCAGGAAAAAATTTAAATATAAAAATAATAAGATAAAGAAAGGTTCTGATTGGCATGAAATTTGTTCGGTATCTACAAAATGATACGGTGGAAATCGGTATATTCAATGCAGAAGAAACAGCTGTAATGAATTTGAAAAATGTTTTTTTGCAGAAAGATTTATCGACGATGCAAAAAGTTGTAGAAAATCTGACGGATAAGGACATAGATAAACTGCACAGCTGGCTGCAGAATGAAAAATTGTTCAAGACGAAAACAAAGGACATAAAAATTATGGCACCAATAGAACGGCCATTGCATGATATTTTATGTGTCGGTGTGAATTACAGTGCGCATTTGCAGGAAGCAAAGGACAGAGTGGACGGTTTTAAGAAGGAAACGAATGATGCCGTTTACTTTAGTAAACGGGCGGTAAAAATACTGGGCAGCAATGAAAAAGTACAAGCATGTTTCGATATTGACAGTGCAGTTGACTATGAGGTGGAACTTGCGGTTATTATCGGTAAGACGGGAAAAAACATACCGAGGGAAAATGCAGAAGATTATATTTTCGGTTACAGCATATTCAATGATTTTTCTTCGCGTCGTCTGCAGAAAAAACATATGCAGTGGTTCAGAGGAAAATCATTGGATACGTACAGTGCAATGGGACCGGTTATTCTGCATAAATCGGCACTGCCTTTCCCTGTGGAAGTTGATGTAAAATGCAGCGTAAACGGCGAGCTGCGTCAAAATTCCAATACCAAATTGTTTTTGCATGATATTCCGTATATAATTGCAGAACTATCGCAGGGAATGACGCTGGAGGCAGGCGATATCATTGCAACGGGAACGCCGTCCGGTGTAGGAATGGGTTATAAACCGGGCAAATGGCTGAAAAAAGGTGATACAGTAATATGTGAAATACAGCCAATCGGGAAATTAATAAATATTATAGAATAAAAAAACTGCTGAGATTTCTCAGCAGTTTTTTTTGTTCATTTTTTCTTCAACCGTATCGAGTATCAGTTGAGCAAGTTCTGTTTTTTGCATAAGCGGAGCCTGTTTTATCTGTCCGTCGCAGGTAATGATTTTAGCAATATTTGTATCGACGTTGAACCCTGCCTGTGCCTGACTTACATCGTTGGCAACAATCATATCCAGATTTTTACGCTGCAATTTGCCTTGAGCGTATTCAAGAACATTCTGCGTTTCAGCAGCAAAGCCGACTAGATACTGATTGGATGTTTTCTTTTCTCCGAGTCCCTTCAATATGTCTGGATTTTTCACAAGTTCAATCGTCATTGTTTCATCCGATTTTTTTATTTTCTGTTCAGCCACGTCTTTTACGCGGTAATCGGAAACGGCGGCTGCCATAATCGTTATATCGCAGTCCGGAAAATACTGTTCAATATTTGCCTGCATATCGCGTGCGGACTCGACTTTGATGAGTTTTACGTTGCGTGGTGCGGGAAGACTGGTGATACCGGAAACGAGCACTACTTGTGCGCCACGGTCGGCTGCCTCCTGTGCAATGGCATAGCCCATCTTGCCGCTGGAACGGTTGCTGATATAGCGGACAGGGTCGATAGGCTCTCTTGTACCTGCTGCGCTTACGATTACTTTTTTACCGGCAAGTGTCTGTTTTTTTTCAGCAGAAAAATAATTTTCCACTTCATGGAATAAATCAACTGCCTCCGGCAGACGACCTACTCCGTTTATACCGCAGGCAAGATGTCCGCTGGCCGGTTCGATTATCTTGTAGCCGAAACTGCAAAGCGTTTTTAAATTGCGCTGAGTAATCGGATTGGTAAACATATTGCTGTTCATGGCGGGTGCCAAAAGTACGGGAGCTTTCGTCGCCATGATTACGGTCGTGAGCATGTCGTCAGCAATGCCGCTGGCGATTTTACCGATGACATTGGCTGTAGCCGGTGCTATTAGCACTAAATCCGCCAAATTGGCAAGAGCAATATGTTCGACATTCCAATTTGTCACCTTTTCCCACATGGAAACATTGACGGGATTGCCGCTTATTTCCTGAAAAGTGAGCGGAGCGACGAAATTAGTAGCTTCCTTTGTCATTACTACATGTATGTTGGCGCCGGTTTTGCGCAGGCGGCTGGCAACTTCGATGACTTTGTAGACGGCAATTCCGCCGCATACGGCAAGCAGGATGTTTTTATCTTTCAGCATAGTTTAGCTCCTTATTATAAGGACTTTTTTTCACGTTTATAAGTGATTTTGTCTTCAGCGATTTCTTCCAGAGCGTTCGTAACGTCCTTGTGCGACTGCAATACAGATTTAACTTCCGAGCCGGTCAAAATCTGTCTTGCTCTTTTAGCTGCTAAAACAACTAAAGTGTATTTACTGTCAACTTTCGGTAAAAGCTGGTCCATAGAAGGATGTACAATATCCATCATAAATCCTCTCCTTTTAAATCAATTTACTGTTTTTCGTGCATAAGCTCCTGCAGCTTATCTAAATTATTATACACTGCACAGCGTTCTGCTTCAATAATATGTTCAATTTTTGCAACGACATTATCGACAACATCGTTAACGATTACGTAATCATAATTGTTGCCGCGGGAAATTTCACCGATGGCTTCATCAAGGCGGCGTACGATAGCTTCTTCCGAATCCTTACCGCGTCCGCGGATGCGTCGTTCCAGTTCTGCCAGCGACGGCGGAATTAAAAATATAAATGTAGCTTCTTTTAAGAATATTTTCTGTACATTCATTGCGCCTTTCGTATCGATTTCCAGCAGCATATCGCGGCCGCTCTCCAGAACTTCGCGCACTTTTTCAACCGGCGTGCCGTAATAATTGCCGTATACTTCTGCCCATTCCAGCAGTTTATTTTCTGCTATCATCTGCTGAAATTCTTCTTTTGACATAAACCAGTAATCTTTGCCGTTTACTTCGCCGACGCGCGGCATACGTGTTGTTGCGGAAATAGAATAGGCTATTTCGCTGTGTTTTTCCAGTAATTGTTTACAGACAGTTCCTTTACCGGTACCGGACGGACCGGAAATGACTATCAAATTCCCCTTTTTCTTACTCATTGCTATAATCCTTTTCCTTATTTAAATTAATATTAATTCTGCCCGCTACCGTTTCCGGCTGGACGGCGGATAAAATAACATGACCGCTGTCCATAATAATTACGGAGCGGGTTTTTTTTCCAAAAGATGCGTCAATTAGTTTTTTTGTCTCTTTTGCATCTGCAATTATGCGTTTTATTGGTGCCGATTCGGCACCGACTATGGAAATAATTCTGTTGGCAGCTACAATATTGCCGTAACCGACGTTTATCAGATTAACCTTCATTACTGTTCACCTTTAGCGGTTATTCGATATTTTGAATTTGTTCGCGGATTTTTTCCAGTTCACTTTTTATTTCTACAACCAGTTTGGCGATAAGGGCATTATTGGCTTTAGAGGCCATAGTATTCGTTTCGCGGTTCATCTCCTGTACGATAAAATCCATTTTTCTGCCGATATTGACTTTTGTATTCAATGTTTCATTGAATTGCTGCAGATGACTGTCCATGCGTACAAGTTCTTCGGTTATGTCCATTTTATCCGCCATTATGGCACATTCCTGAATAATGCGGCTTTCTTCGATATCTGTTTCCGCCAATAGAGAATGCAGTGTTTCGATTAAATGAGAGCGGTAATTTTCCAGGCGCTCCGGTGCTGCTGTTCGTATTTGCTGTACTAAATCGGCGATAACAGTAATGCGTTTGTTTAAATCTTTTTTTAGGTTTTCGCCTTCAATCATTTTCATTTGAATGAATGCTTCAGTTGCTTTTGTAACAGTGTTCAGCAGCAAAGGTTTAATTTCTTCCAGATTAAGCTGAACATCTTCTTCATTGATAATACCGGGATATGCAGCTAAATCAAGCAGTGAAACTTTGTCAAATTTAGTTTTTTTATGCAGTTTTTTGATGACTGTTTCAATTTCCTGCAAGCTGTTATAATAAGCGGCAAGTAAATCCTTATCAACCGATAATTGTTTTTTGTTATCGCTGTTATTAACAAAATTTATATAAATATCTATTTTGCCGCGCAGATTGTATTCATTTAAAACGCTGATTATATCCGTTTCCAGTGAACGCAAAGTGCTCGGCATACGTACCGATACATCACGGTAGCGATTGTTGACAGCTTTCATTTCAACACCGATTTTATATTGACCGTCATCAAATTGTGCGCTGCCGAAACCGGTCATACTTCTTGGCACGATAATCCTCCTTTAGTCTGTCCAAACAGCTTCGTATACTTTAGTGGCAGGACCGGTCATATAAATATGATTATTGTCCGCCCATTCAATCGTAAGTACGCCGCCGTCAAGCTCTACGTTTATTTTTCTTTTCGTCAGTTTATTGAGTATGCAGGCGACACCTGTTGCACAGGAGCCGGTACCGCAGGCGAGTGTTATGCCTGCACCGCGTTCCCAAACACGCATACGCACATATTCGTCATTTTTTACTTCGACAAATTCAGTATTAGTTTTACGCGGGAAAAAGCTGTGCATTTCGAATTTAGGGCCTATTTTTTCCAGTTCTACAGCATTGATATCGTCAACAAAAACGACACAGTGCGGATTGCCCATAGATACGCACGTCATTTTATAATTCTGTCCGTCAACTTCGATATTTTCGCTTATGACTTTGTTACTGCCAAAGCCTGCTACCGGAATTTTATCGCCTTCCAGAACGGGCTTGCCCATATCCACATGAACGGTGCCGTCAGGTTGAATTTCCGGAATAATAATGCCTGCACCCGTTTCTACCGTGAATTTGCGTTTATCCGTAAGGCCGAGCTCGCAGACAGCTTTAGCAAAACAGCGAATGCCGTTACCGCACATTTCTGCTTCACTGCCGTCACTGTTGATAATCTGCATACGAAAGTCAGCAGTTTTTGATGGTAAAATAAAAATAACGCCGTCAGCGCCTGCACCGAAATGGCGGTCGCAGATTTTTTCGGCATTGTTTCTGATTTCAGATACATCTTCATTGTTGAAAGCATTTACCAATACGAAATCATTTCCGCAAGCCTGCCATTTTACAAAATTAAATTTCATTACAAAATCCTCCTCCAAAAATCCTCTTAAGATTTTACCGTAAATTATCTATTGTTTGCAACAAAGAACACAGATTTTATAATAAATAACTAATATACAATTCGCTGTTTATTATAAATAATCCTGCTTATAAATATTATATAGATTTATTGTGAATTAATATATATCAATTATTGCTGAAAAAATGATTAAAAATGTCCAGCTTGAAAATGGCTGCTATTTACACAATGTGGAAAAATCATTAAAATTAATATATTGCATTTTGATAGGATGATTGGTTTTTGAAAAGACGGTAATATATAAAATGAGATGAAAGCACTGCAATGCGCTAGCCAGGTTAAACTGATATTTTATACGTTAAAAATTTTTGTTAGAGCGGTATGTAATCGCGTAATTTTGAAAGGAGTTATATGTATGAGTTTAGACGGTTTTTCCTTAAAACCTTTAATAGATGAATTAAATGAAAAAATTGCCGGCGGACGAATTGACCGTGTCTGTCAGCCGAATAAGCAGGATATTTACTTTTATGTGCGTCAGCCGGGACAGACGTATATTTTGTATCTGTCCATAAATCCGCAAAATCCGATGGTAAATATAACATCTGTTCAACCTGAAAATCCGCCGGAGCCGCCTGTATTTTGTATGGTTCTGCGCAAGCAACTAGAAGGCGGTCGCATTGCTTCCGTCAGTCAGTACGGGCTTGACCGTATGGTGCTTATTGATGTTGATACGTTGGGGCCGAAAGGCGTTATTATCACGAAAACGCTGATTGCCGAACTTATGGGCAAGTACAGCAATCTTATTTTAATGCAGGACGGAATGATTATTGATGCTTTCCGTAAAGTCGGTGAAAACAGCAGCCGTGTACGTACCGTACTGCCGGGTCAGCAGTATGAGCTGCCGCCTAAACAGGATAAGATAAATATCTTAAACACTGTTTCAGCTGATTTCATCGAACGGGTAAAGACATATCAGGAAGGAACACTGTATCAGGCTGTTTTAGCCAGCGGACTGGGATTTGGTCCGATTACGGTGCGAGAGATTATTTATCTTGCCGGATTGTATGATGATTTACTCGTAAAAAATATGGACGATTGTGATTACCAGTCGCTGAAAAATGCTGTTGATGAGATGAAGAACTGTTATGAACAGAAAGAATTTCTGCCTACGCTTATAATAGACGGTAAGCAGAAAATCAAGGCAATGACACCATTTGCGCTGCATGTTTTTCCAGAAAACAATTTTACAGTGAAAACTTTTGCGGATATAAATGATTTAATGGAGTTTTCCAAAAAATTTGCAAGCAGTAATAATTTACCGGAGAAAGATACTTATCGAAAGATAATTCATAATGAAATAAACCGCTTGACAAAAAAAGAAAAAATTCTGGCAGAAGAGTTGATTAAAGCACAGAAAGCGGAAAAACAGAAAATTAAAGCTGATAATTTGATGACATACCAGTATCAGTTTAAAGACCATGCAGATAAGGAGATTTCCGTACCCGATATTTATGATGAGAACGGTACACTTATAAAAATCGCTCTGGATACGAAACTTACTTTAATTCAGAATGCACAGGCGTATTATAAAAAATACGATAAACTGAAACGTTCACAGGAAATGGTACAGGTTCAAATTAATCATTGTCAGCGGGATAAAAAATATGCTCAGTCCATAGAGGCGGCACTTGATACGGCCGTATCCATTTCCGATATTGAGGATATTAAGCAGGAAATGATAAAAGCCGGTTTTCTGCCGCCGGAAAATAAGAAAAAAGCTTCTGTTGCTCCATCCAAGCCGTATAAATTCAGTTTGCCAAACGATATGATTTTATATGTAGGAAAAAATAATTATCAAAATGATAAATTGACGTTTAAGCTTGCGCATAATGACGATATTTGGCTGCATACAAAGGATATTCCGGGGTCGCATGTCATTATTGATACGAAAGGCAATGAGATTGATGATGATACGCTTGTGCTTGCCGCTCAGATTGCCGCATATTTTTCAAAAGCCCGCACTTCGTCTAAGGTGCCGGTTGATTATGTACCGATAAGATACGTAAAAAAACCATCCGGCGCAAAACCGGGTTTTGTAATTTTTACCAACAATAAAACACTATACGTAACACCGGATGAAGCACAAATACAGCCGATTATAGACCGCGATTTAAACAGAAAATAAATAGATATTCATTTTTCTTTGAAGAACAAAGAAAATGAACTAAAGAAAGTGCCGGTTCGGCACAATATAATATAAAAAGAAATATTTATTAATTTATTCT
>USIX01000110.1 GCA_900554895.1 uncultured Megamonas sp.
TCGGCAACTTTTCTTTGTGCTTCAAAGAAAAATTGCCCGGCGCAATATAAGAATAAATTAAAAAATATTTCTTTTTATATTATATTGTGCCGAAGCGGTATTTTTAAAAATTTTTCTTTAAGTTCGTTTTCTTTAAAATCAAAGAAAACGTAAAGTGTAAAAAAAAGAAATCAGCTTTATAACTGATTTCTTTTTTGCCAAATTATTTTTAAACTATATCGTAATTTATTAAACTATATCGTAATTTACAAGTTTAACATCGAAAATACCGTTCATGTTGATAATCTGCTGCATTACACTGTCCGGCATTTCATTGTCGATAGTAAGCACCATCATGCTTGTACCTTCAATTTCCGTTTTGCCTACCTGCATTCCAGAAATATTGATATTGGCATAACCCAAAAGCGAACCGATTGTACCGATAATACCCGGACGGTTGATATGCGGGCAAATTAAAATACGGGCATGAGGGTCCACATCCACACGATAAGAATTAATCGTAACGATACGGCCTTCATCACCGAACAGTGTTCCCTGCACCGTCTGTGTTTTACCGTGAGCAATAACGGAAACAGTAATCAGATTGGCAAAGTTTTCTACCGACTTATCTTTAATTTCCTTGATTTTAATGTTGCGTTCCTTAGCAAGACTAGGCGCATTTACATAATTTACATTATCTTCGAGAATAGGATTTAAGATACCTTTTATAACGGCAATCGTAATCATCTTCGTATCCACATCGGCAATTTCACCGTTATATTTAATTTTAACTTCGCTTATAGCTCCGTCAGCCAGTGAACATGCCGTGCAACCGAGACGTTCCGCTAAATCAAGATACGGTTTGATAACTTTCATGGTCTGAGCAGAAACAGGAGCCATGTTAACGGCAGTGGATACTGGCTCGCCGTTTAATGCCGTTACAATCCCCTGTGCCACATCTACGGATACGCCAATTTGCGCTTCGACAGTGGAAGCACCCAGATGCGGCGTAAGCGTTATTCCCGGTACACCTAGCAACGGACTATCCGAAGCAAGCGGTTCATTTTCAAATACGTCTATTGCAGCACCTGCCACATGACCTGCTTTTACAGCATCAGCCAAATCCTTTTCATCAACGATACCGCCACGTGCACAGTTTACAATGCGTACGCCTTTTTTCATTTTATAGATATTATCTTTATTGAACATGCCTTTCGTTTTCGGCGTCAAAGGCATATGTACCGTAATAAAATCAGACTGTTCAATGAGTTCATCCAAAGAAACCACTTTAATACCTAAAGAATGTGCACGTTCTTCATTAACGTACGGATCATAACCGATTACATTCATATCAAAAGACAATGAGCGTGTAGCCACACCGCTGCCGATACGGCCGAGGCCGACAACACCGAGCGTTTTGCCCCGCAGTTCCACACCCGTATATTTTTTACGGTTCCATTCGCCTTTATGAAGTGTTTCATTGGCTACGGCGATATTTCTTGCCATGGCCAGCATCATACCCATAGTATGTTCTGTAGCAGCAATAGTGTTGCCACCCGGTGAATTAATTACCACGATACCGTGAGCCGTAGCAGCCGCAATATCGATATTATCCGTACCGACACCTGCACGGCCGATGATTTTGAGATTTTGCGCACGTTCAATTACTTCTTTTGTAACTTTGGAAGCACTGCGTACGACTAAAGCATCAAACTGCGGAATAATTTCCAAAAGTTCTTCTGCCGGCAGTTTATCTTTAATTACGCATTCCAATCCGGCCTGCTGCAAAATTTCAATGCCTTTAGGTGATACACCATCAGCTACTAATACTTTCATTTCTAAATCTCTCCTTGACAATAATAGAGCTAAAAAAATACAATTGTATAATAATATTGTATATTTAATTATTCTATTGTGTTCACTTGAAATCGTCAAGCAAAAAATTTTTTTAGGAAGTTTTATTATATTTTAATGCTATTCTAATAAATTTCACACTATTTTTGGTGTATAATTTTAATATGCAATTCAAAAAACTAAACGAAAGGATAATACTATGGTCAATTCCAAATTAAAAACCTTAGCAATAATATTGTCTTTATGTATGGGAATAAATGTACCTACAGCAGGAGCAGCTTCTCTTTCTATTGAAGAAGCAGTTCAAATGGCTCTTGAACGCAATAACAGCATAAAAATTGCTGACCAGGATGAAAAAGTTGCTGCTGCCAATTTAAAAGCCGCCAAAGGTGCTAACGGCGTTTCCGTTTCCTTAAGCTCCAATTTATCGGGAAGCGACAGCGCCATGAGTTCTTTTGAACGAGGTAACAGCAATGGTCTCTCCGCTTCCGTTCCGATTTATACCGGCAACAGAAACGAACTCAATATCGACAACAGCGAAGCCAATCTATTAAAGGCACAGCTTGACTTGGAACGTACAAAGGAAACCGTTCGATACAATACCATTTCTGCCTATTATGATATTCTCGAGGCTAAACATAATGTCAATATTGAACAGGAATCCGTCAACAATTATCAAAGCCATTTAACCGATGTCCAAAATCTGTATACGGGAGGCGCCGTTCCGCGTTCCGACCTTCTTCGCTCGGAAGTCGCTCTGTCCGATGCACGCCAGTCACTGATATTAGCTCAAAATACATATGATATTAATGTCAGTACGTTTCGCAATATCATAAAAATAGACCGTGCCGAACCGGTAACCTTGACGGACGATTTCTCCTATCAGCCGGTAAAAATGTCCTTAAACGAATGTCTCGATTACGCCCTAAGCTCCCGTCGCGATGCCATGGCAGCAAAGCTTGATTTGGATATTGCAAAAAACGATATAGACATTGCCAAAGCTGGTTATCTGCCGACCGTCGATTTTTCCATCAGCACGAATTGGGATGAACAGCCCCTGCCGAGCTCTGACGATTATGATTACAGAGCCACCGTTTCCGCCAACTGGAATTTATTCGACAGCCATATAACCGAGGCGAATGTAGAAGCGGCTCAGGCAAATTTCGATAAGGCCGGCTATACTCTTTCAGAAACACTCGATAATATCGACCTGGAAGTAAGACAAGCCTATCTTAACATGCGTGAAGCAGAAAAACGTTTTAACTCTACTGCTCTGGCCGTAAAACAAGCAGAAGAGGATTATTTTATCGCTACGGAAAAATACCGTGTCGGTGAAGGCGTTATCCTCGATATAATCGATGCTGAATTTGCCCTGTCGCAGGCAAGACTCAATTACATCAGCGCCCAATACGATTATGCCCGCTACAAAGCAAACCTTGAATACGCTATAGGTGTACCGGAAGGAGAATCAATAGATGGATAAGACCAAATTGAAAAAACGTCTGAAATGGATAATTTTACTGATAGTCATCATCGCCGCCGGCGCATTCGGCTACAACTATTATCAGCAGCAACAGCAAATGGCAAACAAACCCGTTATCGAAACTGTCCCTGCAAAATACATGAGTATGAAATCCGTCGTTTCTGCAACGGGTACGATAAAGCCGCTGGAGTCAGTAGAAGTCAGCTCTAAAATAACGGCACGTGTAAAACAGGTTCTCGTTAAAGAAAATGACCACGTAACGACGGGGCAGACTGTAGCCCTCCTGGACGGCAAAGATTACGAAACACAGCGTGAACAGGCTGAATTCACTTTGAACAATGCCAAAATAAAATATGAACGCACCAGCTATCTGTACAATATCGGTGCAAAATCCAAAGAAGAACTTGACGATGCTCAGTACAACTATGATACGGCAGAAAGCAAACTTGCCGAAGCCGAATCCAATCTTTCCGAAACAGTAATCGTTTCGCCTATGGACGGCGTTGTCATCGGTGAACCTGTAACCGACGGAACCATGGCAGTACAGGGCAACAGTAATCCTACTGTTATCATGCGTATTGCCGATTTATCAAAAAAACAAATTCTCGCCAAAGTCGATGAAACGGATATCGGCAGTGTGCGCGTAGGACAGAAAGCCACTTTCACCGTTGATGCCTATAACGGCAAAACCTTCACTGCCACTGTTTCCAAAATATCGCAGACTGACCTTGACAACAGCTGGAATACCAGCAGTTCCACCAGCAGCAGCTCTTCATCATCCGCTGCCGTTATTTACTACAGTGTAACACTTGATGTCGACGACCCGGAAGGTCTTTTAATGCCGTCTATGACTGCCCGCGTAGAAATTGAAACTGCCAATAAGGACAACGCTCTTGCTGTGCCGCTTTCTGCGCTTAAAACAGACAGCAACGGTTCTTACGTTGTAATTGTAAAAAAAGACGGCACGACAGAAAACCGCTATGTTGAAACAGGCATCTACAGCGACGACAACGTGGAAATAGTCAGCGGCCTATCTGAAGGCGAAGCCGTTTCAGTGGCTATGGCGAAAAAAACATCCACTGACAGCAATAACCAAAGAAGACAAGGCGGTCCTCCTCCTCGCTTCTAATAACTACTAATTAAAGAAAGGATTTCATGGTATGGATACTCAGGAAAACATTACTATTGAACTTTCTGGCATAAAAAAAATCTATCAGGTGGGCACGCAGGAAGTAGCCGCGTTGAACGGTATCGACCTGAAAATAAAACGGGGCGAATTTGCCGCACTCATGGGACCGTCCGGTTCGGGCAAATCCACACTGATGAATATCCTGGGCTGCCTGGACCGCCCTACCTGCGGCTCTTATAAACTGGACGGTAAAGAAATAGCTCATTTAAGCGATGATGAACTTGCCAAAACCCGCAATAAAAAAATCGGGTTCGTCTTTCAAAACTTTAACTTACTATCTAAAATTACGGCATTGGAAAACGTAGCCCTGCCGCTCGTTTATGCCGGTATCGGCGCGAAAGAACGAGCCGAACGGGCGCATCATTATCTGAAAGCCGTAGGACTTGATGACAGAGCCGACCACAAACCGAACGAACTGTCCGGCGGTCAGCGTCAGCGTGTAGCCATTGCCAGAGCACTCGTAAACAGTCCCAGTATCATTATGGCGGACGAACCGACAGGCAACCTCGATACAAAATCCACAAAAGAAATCATGGAAATCTTTATCGGTCTGCATGAAGAAGGAAAGACCATGATACTCGTAACGCACGAACCGGATATTGCTGCCTGCGCTTCTCGCCAGCTGCTCGTAGTGGACGGCGTTATTACCAAAGACGCCGGTAAGGGGGTAGTTATGGATGTTGTTTAAAGAAACAGTTCAAATGGCAATCTCCGCCCTCTGGTCGAATAAAATGCGCTCACTGCTTACTATGCTCGGCATCATTATCGGTGTCGGCGCAGTAATTGCCATGGTTTCTATCGGTATGGGCGTACAAAAGCAGGTTGAAGATTCCATAGCAAGTCTCGGCAGCAATATGCTCATTGTCAATGCCAGTGCCACCCGAAACGCTGCCGGCGTCAGACAGGCTGCAGGGTCAAACGTCCGCCTGAAACTGGAAGATGCCCAGGCTATCAAGGAAAAAATCACCGATGCCGAATACGTTTCCCCGTCTGTACAGAGAAATTATCAAATCGTAAACGGCAATCAGAACTGGAATACGCAGGTTGCCGGCGTAACACCGGATTACATGTATATCCGTTCTCTTTCTATTGCCAACGGTACCTTCATTACTCAAAAGGATGTCGACTCCCGTTCCCGTGTTGCCGTTATCGGTACCACTGTCGCTGAAAATCTGTTCGGCGAAGGAGTCAATCCCGTCGGTAAAAATATCCGTATCAACAATGACCCGTTTAAAGTTGTCGGCCTTTTGGAAAGCAAAGGTCAGTCCTCCGTAGGACAGGACCAGGACGATATTGTCATCATCCCGATAACGACCGCCACCATGCGTGTAATGGCAATTAACTATATTCAGTCCATAAGCGTCCAGGTTGTCTCCGCCGATAAAATGGATCAGGTGCAGGCGGAAATCGAAAATCTCATGCGCCAGCGCCACCGCATAACGGGCGATAAAGAAGACGATTTCACGGTACGCAACCTCACGAGCATTATGGAAACAATGACGAGCACCAGCACCATGCTAACTTTAATGCTTGCCAGTGTTGCCGGAATTTCTCTGCTTGTAGGCGGTATCGGCATCATGAATATCATGATGGTGTCCGTAACGGAACGAACACGTGAAATAGGCATACGAAAGGCACTTGGCGCCACTTATAACAATATCATGTTTCAATTTCTCATAGAAGCTGTATTCGTCGGCATTATCGGCGGTATCATCGGCATAGGCCTCGGTATAGGACTTGCCACAGCAATATCGCAGTTCGGCGGTTTCAATACGGTAATCACCGCTACGCCGATTTTAATATCATTCGGTTTCTCCGTCGGCATCAGCCTGTTCTTCGGAATTTATCCGGCAAGAAAAGCCGCACGCCTCGACCCGATAGAGGCATTGCGCTATGAATAATTGAATATAATAATAAAAGCTATGACAAATGAAGTTAAAATCATTCTGCCATAGCTTTTTATTATTTATGATACACCTACTGTACTAAATGAAATTTAAAAGTACAAAATAAATTTCTATTTATCGTTTTATTGTTCATTTTTCTTTGACGCAAAGAAAAACGAACCAAAAAGAAACATTTTTAACGTTTCGCTTACGCTGCACTGGGCTAGCCTTCGTGGCTCTTATATAGATACAGCCGGCACAACAGCTCGAAACGCCTGGAATTTGGCTCGTGCCTTTTGGGCTATAGTAAGAACTTAATTTTGAGTTGAAGGGCACTGTGATTTGCAAATTGTGCTAAAACTTTGTCTGCGTTAGAGATTTTCACGGTAGCCTTAGCTATTAAAAAGAAAAATTTTTAGCTGTGATTTTAGTCCAAACTGTTTGAGCGTATGCGAGTTTTTGGACGTTACAGATAAAAATTTTTCTTTTTAAAGTGAAAATGCCTACGCAGTGCACGAACTCGAGACATTTCTTTTTCGGCAACTTTTCTTTTGCCTTCAAAGAAAAATTGCCCGGCGCAATATAAGAATACATTAAGAAATAATTCTTTTCATATTATATTGTGCCGAACCGACACTTTCTTTAAATCACTTTTCTTGATTTCTTTGAGCGTCAAAGAAAAATGAACAAACTCCCCGATAAATAGAAATTTTAAATCAACTGATATGACAAATATAAATAAAGAAAGTGTACAGAACTAATCCCGTACACTTTTTTATTTATTCAATTATCTGCTCAGAATTATCATTCAAATCATAAACAATAACGCGATGCTTCATCATATCCGGTATCAGAAGTTTATTTTTATCCAGCGCAAAATCCGCTGGTGATAAATCTTTTGCCTGATATACTATTTGTTCTTTTTTAGTCGCCGTATCGATAGCTTTTACGGATGTTGTCAGCCAGTCGGAAACATAAACCATTTTGCCGTCATCCGACACCGCCACGCCGTCATATAATCCCGGCGTACTGTTGAATTTTTCCAAAACAGGATTGTTTCTATTCTTAACTACATAAACAACGTTTTCATCCGTTACTGTAGCATAATCCGCCGGAATAGATACTACGTAAATCGTATCGTTATAAGCGGCGATACCGTTCGGTCCCGGGATATCCACCCATTTATGCGGTAGCGGATTTTCCGCTGC
>USIX01000111.1 GCA_900554895.1 uncultured Megamonas sp.
AAGAACAAAGATAATGATTTTCTCTCGCCAATCTTTTCTTTCATGCCTCTGCCCCGACCGATCCGCCGAAACCGATGGTGACGGAACTGGCGACAATGGAAGCCGACGTATGCGAAATTTATACCGATGTTGACGGTGTTTATTCCGCTGACCCGCGCATTGTAAAAAATGCCCGCAAAATGAAGGAAATCACCTACTATGAAATGCTGGAGATGGCTCGTCTTGGCGCTGGGGTCATGCAGCCGCGTTCCGTAGAAACCGGTCATATGTATAATATACCAATTCACGTAAGATCAACATTTACAAATAAACCAGGTACAATTATCAGGGAGGAATATACAATGGAAGAAAAAGAGTTTATTATCAGAGGAGTTGCAGATGATACGAATGTAGCCAAAATTGCTATCCTGGGCATTCCGAATACTCCTGGTATTGCTTATTCTATCTTCTCTAAGCTTGCTGAAAACAATATCGATGTTGATATGATTGTACAAAGCATCCGCAATGTAGAAAAAAATGTTACTGATATGGTATTTACTACTACGCTTGATGACCTCGGCAGTGCTAAACAGATTATTGATAAAGTGGCAGATGAGCTGAATGCCGTTGCCGTGCTGATTGAAACGGATGTTGCCAAAGTATCCATTGTCGGTGCGGGTATGCTCGGCAATCCGGGTATTGCTTCCAGAATGTTTAAAGCTTTATCCGAAGCAGGCATTAATATTGATGTTATCAGTACATCCGAAATCAGTATTTCCTGCTTAATCAAAGCTGAAAAAATCAAAGAAGCAGTAAACGCTATTCATAATGAATTCTTTAAAGACTAATATCTGTTCAGTTAAGTTCTTATAAATCCTAAAATAGTTTGTATTTGTCCGATTTTACCTTTAACCGTACAATACAAACTATTTTTGTTCATTTTTCTTTTGAAAAGTCAAAAAAAAACGAACACATAGAAAGGAGTATTTTTATGGAATATATAAGTACAAGAGGCGGCGGCAGCCCGGTAAGTGCGGCACGCGCCATCATTAAAGGTCTGGCAACAGACGGAGGTCTTTTCGTACCTCAGACAATTCCGTCCATAGATAAGGAGTTTATTCATTCACTACTTAATCTCTCTTATCAAGAACGCGCCAAAAAAATTATTTCATTATATTTAACGGATTTTACGGCTCAGGAAATAAATGACTGCGTTGAAAATGCCTACGGTCATAATAAATTTGATACGGACAGCGTTGTTCCTACCGTTCAGGTTGAAGGCAATAATTATTTGCTGGAATTATGGCACGGACCGACAAGTGCTTTTAAGGATATGGCACTGCAGCTTTTACCGCAGTTTATTTCCACTTCATTGAAAAAATTAGGTGATAAAAATGAACTTGTTATCCTTGTAGCGACCTCCGGTGATACGGGTAAAGCGGCTTTAGACGGTTTTAAAAATGTACCGCAGACAAAAATCATCGTATTCTATCCGCAGAAAGGCGTGAGCCAAATTCAGCGACTGCAGATGCTTACTCAAGAAGGAAATAACGTTGCCGTTGTTGCTGTAAAAGGAAATTTTGATGATGCGCAAAACGGCGTAAAACAGATTTTCAATGATGTATCCTATAATGAAATGCTCGCTCAAAAGGGTTTTCAGCTTTCTTCCGCCAATTCAATTAATTGGGGCCGTCTATTACCACAGATCGTGTACTATTTTAGTTCTTATGCCGATTTAATCAATATGGGGAAAATTGCATTGGGTGATAAAGTGAATTTCACTGTTCCGACCGGTAATTTCGGTGATATTCTTGCCGGCTTTTATGCAAAATGTATGGGTCTGCCGGTAAATCGTCTGATTTGCGCTTCCAATGCCAATAACGTATTGACTGACTTTTTAATGACAGGCACTTACGATAGAAACCGTGAATTTTTCAAGACAATTTCTCCATCAATGGATATTTTAATCTCCAGTAATCTGGAACGATTGCTCTATCATATAACGAATGATTCGGAAAAAGTAGGTGCATGGATGAGCAAGCTTCAGCAGGAAGGAAAATACACTGTAGATGAAGCTACTTTAAAAGCCATTCAGGAAATTTTTTCCGCCGGCTGCTTAAATGATGCCGATACAATGGATTGCATCAGAAATATCTATGATAAAGACGGATATGTGGCCGACACGCATACAGCCGTAGCTTGGCAGGTAGCTCAGGATTATACGAAAAGAACGGGTGAAACAGTGCCTATGGTGATTTTATCCACAGCAAGTCCGTATAAATTTAATGATAGTGTATTGACTGCCCTTGGTAAAGATATTACGGGTAAAGACGAATTTGCTCTTTTGGATGAATTGGCACAAATCAATAAAGACCCAATTCCGCAGGGTCTTGCCAGATTAAAGACGGCACCGATTCTGCACGGTAAAGTTTGTGAAAAACAGAAAATGCAGCGTAGTGTAAGCGAATTTTTAAATATTTAACATAGATTTTACAAAAAATTAACAGTTATTTCACATGATTAATAGGCGATAATATATCGCCTATTTTTTTTTATTATGCTATAATAATATTCAGCAGCTGCACTGACGACTTATCAGCTGTATATTTTTGTGTACATTTTAGGAATTAATGTAAAATTCATCTTTACGAAAAATTTACATATATTTTATATATTGACAAGTCGATAGTGCCGTTATTTTGATGAATATATAAGAAAGGATTTTAGTTACTGGTATTACTTTTAATATTAAAGTAATATGTACCGGAAAAGCCGGGATTTTAAGCTCTGGGAGTATTGCATCAAACATTAATAATATTAATGGATACCATGAACAGGGAATATTGTTTTCAGTTGATTGGAAAACAGATACAGTAACGCAAACGCATGTTCAGTTTTTTCAAAAAAAAGGATACGGAATTTTATGACTTGTTTTTAACAAGTGCAAATTATTTTCATGACAGCGCTCTTTTAATCCATAAGGTTATGTCGGGCAATAATGAAGCTGACGCCGGTTTTCTGGATATTACGAAAATCGAACATAATGCCGATGCTATCAATGACCAGATAATCGACAAATTAAACAAAACTTTCATTACTCCTATTGACCGTGAAGATATTTACGCACTGGCAAACGGGCTGGATGACGGCGTAGATTTATTGCAGGGAACGCTTCAGCGTGCCATGATGTATCATCTTAAAGGCACAAGCGAAACAGCGGTTGCTCTGTCGAATTTGCTCATACAATCCACAACGGAAATTGTAAAAGCTTTTTCCATGCTGCATGAAGTCAGCAAGCATGAACATGAACTTTTGGAATGTACTTATAAAATCAGTAAATTTGAGAGCGAAGGCGACCGTATTTATCGCAATGAAATCGCTTACTTATTCGAAAATATCAAAGACCCAATCGAACTCATAAAATGGAAGGATGTACTTGGCGCTATGGAAGATACGCTTGACCATTGCGAAAAACTGTCCGATTTATTGAGAGGCGTGGTAATGAAGTATGCATGAGTTACAATTTCTCATTATAACGGTAATTATTCTTGCGTTGGCATTTGACTTTATAAACGGTTTCCACGATACGGCGAACGCTATTGCTACGTCCGTATCCACCAGAGCTTTAAAACCGCGTACCGCTATTATTATGGCGGCTTTCCTGAACTTCTTCGGTGCGATGTACAGTACCGGTGTTGCCAAAACTATCGGCGGCGACATTGTAAAGTCAGCCAGTCATATTGATGAACATATTATCATAGCCGCTCTTGTCGGTGCTATTGTTTGGAATTTATTTACATGGTGGATTGCCATGCCGAGCAGTTCTTCCCATGCGCTCGTCGGCGGCATAATCGGTGCCGTACTTGTTTCCACCGGGGCTGTGGGACTTAATTTTTGGGGTATCGGCAAAATAGTGCTTTCACTTATCTTATCGCCGATAATCGCTATTGCTTTCGGTTTTATAGTGATGAATGTATTTTATTTCTTTTTCGGGAAATACCGCCCTTCATCGCTTAATAACAAATTCAAACGTATGCAGATTATAACAGCTGCGACTATGGCTTTTTCACACGGTTCCAATGATGCGCAAAAATCAATGGGTATTATTACGCTTGCACTTTTAAGCGGCGGATATATCGACGTATTCGAGGTTCCGTATTACGTAAAAATTCTAGCTGCAACAGCTATGGCGTGCGGTACGGCCATCGGCGGCTGGAAAATTATTAAAACGGTAGGCGGCAAAATTTTCAAATTGCAGCCAATCAGCGGGTTTGCAGCCGATTTCAACTCGTCTGTCGTTATTTTCTCGGCGACACTTTTATCTCTGCCGGTAAGTACGACGCATGTTGTTTCTGGTTCCATCATGGGGGTCGGCAGTGCCAAACGTATCGGCGCGGTGCGCTGGGGTACGGCACAGCAGATGCTTATGGCATGGGTGCTCACTATTCCGTGTACAGCTATTGTGGGAGCTCTTGTCTATTACTTAATGTGTTTTGTTCTAGGATTATAAATAAATATAAATCAAGCCGAATGAGATATCTCATTCGGCTTTTTATATAAAAAGAAAAGTTCTTAAAAACAGAGCATTTTTTGCAAACTTTTTCACCATTTTAGTCAAGTCTTTTTATTTACTATCGATTATAATATAATCAATTTGATGAACACAGATATTCAGTAAAATGAAAGTAACGATTTATGGAGGAATGAAAAGTGCCTACTGTAATGACAAAATATAAATATAATGATAATAACTATTTAGTTTACAATATAAATTTTCTGCAAGAGGATTTTTCTGCTTATCAGCTGCAGCAGCTGGCTTATGATATTGAAACTGATTACATCATCGTTTTCAATGGCGGAAAAGTTTCCTTCTATAATATTCAGGGAGATGAAATTTCAGCCGATACTGATATGAAACAGATTGCTTTATATCATCAGACTAAAAACATGGATATCAACATCACTCGTAAAATAGAAGTGCGTTTTACCAATTCATATATCAATCGTATCATGAACAGTGATATGGTGCAGTCATATATAGCTTAATAGTAAATTGTATGCCGGATAGATTTCTGTACAGATTTCTATCCGTTTTTTATTAGATTTTGCTTAGGAAAAGATTAAGATTTCATTATAATTTATCGTAAAAGTGGCAAAATACCCTATTCGTTTTGTATAATAGAAATATGCAGGATTTTTCCAATAATATTTAGAATTTATTTATATAATAACGAAGGAGATTTTACTATGTTTACGATAATTTCCATAATAATGATATTGTTTTTTGTTGCGGCTTTTGCCGGTTTTGTAACAGGACTGAATGTTCTGGAGGAATTTTTACCGCTAATTGCCATAGCTTTCGGTGCGGGTGCGATTTCCTACATGGTATTCAAGCCGAAAAGCAAGCAGCTGAAGCTTGATTTGGAAGATAATGACAATAATAAAATGCTGGAGGAAAGCTTTCAAAACGCTTTAGAAGACTATAATTACATTAAAAATTCAGTTAAGTATATTAAGGACCCGCAGCTGAAACGGCTTGTACAGTCAATGCAGAAAACGGCATGGAATATTTTAACCTATCTGCAAAAGCATCCGGAAAAAATTCCTACGGCAAGACGTTTTATTGATTATTATCAGGATTCAGCGGCAGGGCTTCTTGAAAAATATATTGAAATAGACAATACACAGCTTACTACAGAAAACGTGCAGGAAATTAAGGAGCGCACAAAAGAAACACTTTATGGGCTCAATAACGCCTATACGGAACAGTTTGAAAAAATCATCAATGAACAGCTTTTAAATATGGATGCTGAACTGAAAGTCATGGAGCAGTCCATAAAAGCCGACGGCTACAGTACAGAAAAACAGGAAAAAACTACCAGCGTAAAAACAAAACAGAGTGCGAACAGACCGAATATGGAAAATTTAAATTTATACTGCGGCGGGCGCAAGGGCCGTCATAATTTCAATTTTCATCAGTTGAAGCAGCGCATGGCAAATGTCCCGCAGAATTTATACGATAATGACAGCAGTTATGTTTTAAAACGCAAATTGACCGCCGGGGCGCTCGGTATATTTTTCGGCAGTTTCGGGGCGCATAAATTCTATCTGGGCAAAACATTCTGGGGTGTACTGTATCTTCTGTTCTGCTGGACAGGTGTACCTTTCATCGTCGGTCTGGTGGAAGGCGTTCGTTATATATTTATGAGCCAGGATGATTTCTTTGACAAATATATTACAAAATAAGGAAACAGAGGTTGATTTTTATGGCAGATATAAATTTAGAGGATTTACTCAAGGCAAAAGAACGCGAATTTAATACACAGACGACGCAGATACAGCCGGTAGAACCACAAACGGAAATTGCCAAAGTTACGCAACAGACGGAATTAATTTCGCCGGAAGAACGCAAACGTATTGATGAAATAAAAAACGCTATTGATTTGACTGATTCACAGGCTTCCGTACAGTACGGCGTGAATGCACAGCGCAATATCGCCGAATTTTCCGATACGATTTTAAACAATATTCGCAGTAAGGACAGCGGTTACGTGGGTGATTTGCTCAGTAATCTCGTCGTTAAAGTTAAGGGCTTTGAAGTGGACAGCAGTGATAAGGGAAGTTTCATCAAAAAAATTCCTATTATCGGTTCTATCGTAAGCAGTGCCAAAAATATGATAGCGGAATACGATAAATTATCCGTGCAGGTGGATAAAATTCAGGCGGAACTGGATAAGGCACGTATGCTTATGCTCAAAGATATTGTAATGTTTGATACTATGTATGATAAGAATGTGGAATATTTTAAGGAACTGCAGTTATATATTAAAGCCGGTGAAGAAAAAATTGTGGAATTACAGACGCAGACCATTCCGAAACTGCGCATGCAGGCGGCCAATTCGCAAAATCAGATGGCTGTCCAGCTCGTAAGCGATTTTGAAAATGCCGTAAGCCGTTTTGAAAAGAAAGTGCACGATTTAAAACTCAGTAAAACTATTGCCATTCAGACGGCACCGCAAATCCGTTTAATTCAAAATAATGATAAAGTGCTGGTTGACAAAGTGCAAAGTGCCATTTTCAATACTATTCCGCTTTGGAAGAGCCAGATTGTCATCGCACTCGGTCTTTCCCGTCAGCAGAAAGTTCTGCAAATGCAAAGAGAAATCACCAACACGACAAATGAGCTTCTGCGGCGCAATGCGGAAATGCTTAAACAAAGTACATTGGAAACAGCGCGTGAAACGGAACGCGGTATTGTTGATATCGAAACGGTAAAAAAAGTCAATGATGATTTAATAAGCACGATAGAGGAAACGATTAAAATTCAGCAGGAAGGAAGACAGAAACGCAAAACCGCTGAAGCGGAACTTGTTCAGATTGAGGAACGACTGAAACAGACTCTGCTTGCACACAGATGAATTTATTAAAGACGGTAGACCTTAACGGGTTTACCGTTTTTGATTGAAAAAAATCGTATAAAATATATCAATAACAACAGTAATAACATTTTATGATATTCCTATAACAGAATATGCGCCGTTGAAGATAAAGATG
>USIX01000112.1 GCA_900554895.1 uncultured Megamonas sp.
TTATTCTTGTCGGCGGTTCTTCCCGTATTCCTGCTGTACAGGAAGCTATCAGAAAATATTTCGGTAAAGAACCTAGCCACGGTGTAAATCCTGATGAATGTGTTGCAGTAGGTGCAGCTGTTCAGGCTGGTATCTTGTCCGGCGAACTCAATGATAAAAACATCGTTTTACTTGATGTAACTCCGCTTTCCCTCGGTATTGAAACGCTTGGCGGTATCTGCACTCGCATGATTGAAAGAAATACGGCAATTCCTACATCTAAGAGTCAGGTATTCTCTACTGCTGCGGACAATCAGCCGGCTGTTACAATCCGCGTATTCCAGGGTGAACGTGAAATGGCTGCCGATAACAAATTACTCGGCACGTTCGAACTTACAGATATTCCGCCGGCTCCAAGAGGAGTTCCGCAGATTCAGGTTACATTCGATATTGACTCCAACGGTATCGTTCATGTATCTGCTAAAGACCTTGGTACAGGCAAAGAACAGAATATCACAATTAAATCTGACAGCGGCATGAGCAAAGAAGATATCGACCGCATGGTTAAAGAAGCTCAGGCTCATGAAGCAGAAGACAAAAAACGCAAAGAAGCCGTAGAAACGAGAAACAATGCCGATTCTATGGTGTTCCAGGCAGAAAAAACAATTAAAGATTTAGGCGATAAAGCTGATGCAGGTACTGTAGCAAAAGTTAAAGAAGCTATTGAAGGTGTAAAAACAGCATTAAAAGGCAATGACACTGAAGCAATCAAAAAAGCTATGGAAGAACTGCAAAAACCGTTGTATGAAATGAGTGCGGCAGCTTATCAGCAGGCTCAACAGGCGCAGCAGCAGGCAGGCGCAAATGCTGGTGCGGGTGCACAGACTCAGCAGGGTCAGCCGAAAGACGACAATACTGTTGATGCTGAATTCAAAGACGTAACAGATAAATAATTTAAAGAAATTGATTTTGCATAACTCCAGTTAACTCTCCTTAGCTGGAGTTATGTCAATTAAGCATAAATTTTCGTTATTAAATTCAGGTGGTGCAAAGTGAGTACAAAACGCGATTATTATGAAGTTTTAGGCGTTGATAAAAATGCTTCGGAAGCGGATATAAAAAAAGCTTTCCGTAAAATGGTTTTGAAATACCACCCGGACCGTAACCGTGATAATCCGAAAGAAGCCGAAGAGAAAATGAAAGAAGTAAATGAGGCTTACAGTGTATTATCCGACCCGAAAAAGAAAGCGCAGTACGACCAGTTCGGTCATGCGGCATTTGACCAGACAGCAGGTGCAGGTGCTGGCGGTTTCGGCGGATTTGGCGGTTTTGGTCAGGGCGGCGGATTTGACGGCTTCGGTGATATTTTTGATATGTTTTTCGGTAATGGCGGCGGACCTCGCAGCGGCGGTGCCCGCAGACGCGGACCTGAACGTGGCGCCGACCTTCGCTATAATCTGACTATTACTTTTGAAGAAGCTGCTTTCGGTAAAACGGCTTCTCTCAATATACCTCGTACGAAGGAATGTCCAGACTGTCATGGTACGGGGGCAGCAGCCGGTACTCATCCGGAAACATGTCCAGACTGTCATGGCACAGGTACAGTACAGTCAGTGCAGAATACTCCGTTCGGCCGTATGGTCAACCAGCATCCGTGCTCTCGCTGCGGCGGTACGGGTCAGATTATCAAGACACCGTGTAAGACATGCGGCGGAAAAGGCGTTAAATCAGTCCGCTCCAAAGTGGAAGTTAAAATTCCGGCAGGTGTGGACAGCGGCAACCGTATCCGTGTAGCGGGTGAAGGCGATGCCGGTGTTCGTGGCGGTTCAACAGGCGATTTATACGTATATATTACTGTAAAACCGCACAAATTCTTCCAGCGTGAAGGCAGTGAAGTCATTTGCGAAGTTCCGATTACATTCGTGCAGGCGGCACTGGGGGATACTATTGAAGTGCCGACGCTCGACGGAAAAGTGGAAATGAAAATTCCGGAAGGAATACAGTCCGGTACTGTGATGCGTCTTCGCGGTAAAGGTATACCGTATCTCAGAAGTACAGGACGCGGTGACCAGCATGTGCGCATAAAAGTTTTGACTCCGCAGAAATTGACGGCTAAACAGAAAGAACTGCTTCGTGAATTTGCCGGTATTAAAAATGATAAGGCCAATCCGGAACAGGAAAGTTTCTTTAAGACATTGAAAAATCTATTTAAGTAATAAAAAACAGACTGCGTTTTTATTTAAAACGTTCAGTCTGTTTTTTTCTGTTTATTTTTTTATATTGAAAGCGGGATACGGCCAGATTTTCAGTATTAAATCGGTCAATAAATTAGTACGGCGGCGTATCGTCTGTTTATTCCAAATTTCACAGGCGGCTATAAACTGGTTTAATTTCAGATGACTGCGCTTAAATCCGTTTTCACCGTTTAATTTTTCAGTAAAGGATTTACTGCCCATTTCGCTGTTATAGCCGGTGAGTGTAAGATTGCCAAGTGTATGCAGATAAACTTTCTGTATCTCTCGCCAGTTTCCGCCGAGCATTTTTTGCCAGTCATCGTTCAGTTCCGGCGACTGCGGCATGACGTGTTCTACTGTATAATTGTCTCTTATTATATCAATCGGCTCTTTATGATAATGATTTTCCAGCATTTCCAGCAGATAATTCTTCAGCCGGAAATGATAAATATCTTTTGTCTGTAATTTTTCCCGCACTTCATAATCTGTGGGAAATGCTCTGTACGCAGTTTTCAGAATATATTCTTTCAGCACGCTGTTTACATAATCCGATTTATTTATTTTATTGTAGAAAACGGCGAAAGTCTTGTTCAGTGAATTTGTTGGCATTTCGCAGATAGTACGCCGTACAATATAACTAATTGTAGTTTTTATAATCAGAATAAAATCCTTTTTTGCCAAAATACTGCATTTGTAATCGTGATACAGTTGCAGGAAAAAAGGATATGCCACATGACAGTCAATCATGCGTATCTGTTTCCAGTACACGCAAAGTTCATTATCCGTTTCCTGATTTAATTCAATGGCTGCATAATATCTGGCATAGATGAAAATTTCTTTTAGAATGCTCTCTTTTGTTAAGTTCTGCTCGATATAATAGCGTTTAAACTGCTCATATACATCATTGACTTTACAGATACGACCGCCATTGTATTTTACTGTCAGAAAATCGCGTATGAAGTAATCGAATTTTTCCAGATAAGCATACTGTCCGAAGGCTTCTTCCATCGGTTTCCAGTATGTCGTGTATAATCTGCTCTGTTCTTTTGCCGTCAAATCCATCAATAAATAATTGCGTAGCAAATCCGACTGCGATAAATCCTTGCCGGTGGAATTCATACTTTCAAAAATAAGCTGCGGATTATCCTTGTCTTTGTCCAGTGCAATTGCAACTAAACTCAGATGCAGTATTCCAAGATAGATTTCATCCAGATTACTGCCGTATTTTTCTATCTGTCGGTAGAAATAGTCATAGCATTCCATTATCCGTACAGACGGTACGGTAAGCGTGAATTCCGTCTGTTCCAAAAGTTTTATATACGTTTCCCGGTCCTGTGTGCCCAGCAGCAGTTTATATCTGTCGTTTTCCGTTTCATCAGCGTTAAACAGAAACTGATTATTCAGCTTTCGCTTGTTTATCAGTCCGGCGGTAATTTTATTTTCCGAAACGTAGCGTCGCAATGCGCAGATAAGCAGTGATAAACTTGTAAGCCGCTGCTGTCCGTCAATGAGCATCAGCTGCTGCGGCCGTCCTGCCGGCGTTCCCATATCTATATATACAATCGAACCGATAAAATGTGTCTGTTCCTTCGTAAAACGGCCTGCCCGTCTAATATCTTCCCACAGTTGTTGAAACTGTTTTTTCTCCCAGCTGAAATTACGCTGAAAAATCGGTACTATGAATTGGCGCGATGTATTTAAGAGTTTCTGCAATGTAGCTTCTCCGGCTTTCAAATTGTTCATCTCCCCGTTTATATCGTTCTGATTTTTATTATAACAAAATTCAATGCAATTTATACCGCTCTTTGTATTTTAAGCGTCGTTATGTTAAAATAATATCGTTTAAAGCCTTATTTTGTAAGGTTTTTTTATTATCAGTGAAATTATTTATGTATATATACAGAAAATGAGGAGGTTTTTTCATGGCACACCGTAAAACCAAGCAGCATACGGTAAATGTTGTAATGGCAAAATTCAGTGCTCCCGATAGTTTTTCTTATTTAGACCTGTTTGAAGGTTATGATGAATTATATGCCGTTAATTTTGTCAGCAATCTTGATTTTTTAACGCAAATCATGCCGTTTTTTACAAAGACGGAGGTAATCTTCGGTAATCCCGCTATTGTGCCGACACGGCTTGATACGACTTTTGCCATGCAAAAGGAAACATTGTGTGAAATTTATAAAAGCGAACAGTATGAACAGCTTAAGCAGAGAATAGATGATGACAGCTTAAAAATATTTCTTGCCGATGCACCCCTTTATCCGGAAAAATTATTTTGTTTAAAAAATAATGAAGGTAAAACACGTGTAATTATCGGTTCTGCCAATTTTGACCAGCTTGCATCCAATTGTGACAGAAATGCTTCGATTATATGTTTTGATGATGAAGCGGCTTATACGTATTATATTAATTTGTTTGAACAGTTTAAGAATGAACACAGTTATATTCTGGATAAAACAGCAGCACAGATAACATTTGAAGATAAACAGATTTTGGAAAATCTGCCGATACTGCATAAAGCCCAGGCAAACAGTGAACATATTTATCAGTCTGCACCGAAATCCACTATCGTGAAGATGACGGAATATATCGCTGATATTGAACGATTGGCGAAGGACTTTGTTGAATTGCCGAAGCCGGACCGCAAAGGACAGTCGCAGATAACACCGGACAGAATTGTTTCCATTAAAACGAAAACTCTTGATAATATGGCGGCACGCCGTGCCAAATTTGAAAAATTCATGCCGCAACTCGTTATTGAACCGGAAAAGGAACGCGCTTTTTACAATGACCGTGAATATAATCTGCGTCCGTACCGTGAAGATGTCAAACGCGATGCACAGACGTATCTGGAATATATGGAAGGTTTTAATACTGCCGTACCTGCAAAAAATGTAGCACCGTTAAAATTCGAGTATTTTAAATTGATGTCATGGTGCTTTCTTTCACCGTTTCTTGCGCGTATCCGCACTACTATCCGTGAAGCTACCGTTACGGATGAGGTGTTTACCTATCCGATAGTGGCACTGCTTTGCGGCCAGTCCAATGCTGGTAAGACAATTTACGCATCGCTTTTGATAAAGATGATGACAGACTCTTCCCTGTATAAAGCCTTCGGGCAGAGCAACTTTACCAAGACGCGTGTTGACGCTCTTTTGTCCGATATAAAAGGACTGCCGATTTTAATTGACGATATTACGCAGACGCAGTTTACCAACAATAGCGGTAACATCATCAAACAGGAAGAACGTATTATACGCGAAAATAAACCGGAAAATCTCAATTATTATCCGGCAATGCTTTTAACGGCTAACAAAGACTTAAACAGTTTAAAAAATGAACTTACCAAACGAATGGTCGTCTTTCATGTAAATGCCAGCTGGAACAATGAATTCACCCGTCAGCGCAAAAGTCCGTGTTCGGCTTTAATTCAGAAAATGCGCAATGACCTTTACAGTGAATATCTGCGCCGTATTATACCGCATATCAACCGCTATTTAAGTGAAATTACCGATATCGGTTCCAGTACGACTGATTTGTATAATATCAGTTCGGAAGTAATCTTATCCATCTTTAAAGACTGTAAATTGGATATTCCGCCTTATATGCGTTCTTTAACTATGCAGGATTATTTTGACAGCAAGGCCGTAAATGAAATAATGATAAAATTTTTCCATCGGCAGTACCGTTTAAATCGTGATTTCTTTGCGATTAACAAGAAAAATAATCAACTTATTTTTGAAGATAAAAGCTCATCTTCTGTTGGCAAAATGACACCGATGAAAATTGTCGAATCTCTGCCGCCGGAATTGGAAGCCGATGTTGTCGGTGATAAAATCATCATGCGTCTTGACAGTGCCGTAAGTTTCTTCGGTATAAACTTTAAGGAACAAAGTATACTGGAACGGCTGTTTAACCGATAAAAATATTTATTTGTCGATTTCTCTGCTCGTTGAAAAAATCGAATAAAAAAATGCCTGTTTGGCATAATGTAAATAATAAGAAAGGCAGTATCTAAAAAAACGGATACTGCCTTTTCGTCGTTAATTTTCAATAAAAATATTTTTGTAGGCATGCTTGATTTCTTCGCGTTTAATTTCACGTTCCCACAGTCCTACTACCACCGTTGCAATACAGTTGCCGAAAATGTTGCAGAACGTACGGGCCATATCCATAATACGGTCCACACCGAGAATTATGGCAATACCTTCTGTAGGAATGCCGAATGAAGCTGCTGTACCAGCAATTACGATAATTGAAGCACCCGGTACGCCGGCGATGCCTTTTGTGGAAATCATCAGCGTCAAGAGCATCATAATCTGCTGAGTAATGCCGAATTCAATATCATACATCTGTGCCAGAAAAATAACGGCAAGAGAACTGTACAGCGTCGAGCCGTCAAGATTGAATGAATATCCCGTAGGCATTACAAACGTGATGACCTGTTTCGGCAGGCCGAGCCTTTCCAGGCATTTCATAGCAAGAGGCAATGCCGCTTCGCTGCTGGCCGTAGAATAACCTAAAAGCAATGGTTCACGCAGAACTTTAAAAATATGCCAGAAATTAAGTTTAGTGATGACAGAAGCAATCAGAGACAGGATACATAAGAAAACAATTATGGCAAAATAAAGAGAAAATACCAGTTTGCCAAGCGGAATGAGCATTTCAAGCCCGAAAGTACCTACTGTATAGGAAATCATGGCAAAAATACCGATTGGCGCAAAAAGCATGACATAATGCGTAACTTTAAACATTGCTTCGCAAACACAACGGCAAACATCAACGATAAGTTTACCTTTTTCTTCTCCGATATGAGCCACTGCAACACCGAAGAAACAGCTAAAGAAAATAATTTGCAGCATATCACTTTTGGCGCAGGCTTCAACAATATTAGTCGGGATAATATTTAATAAGTGCATGGAGATGCTGAATGACTCCGCTGTAGCCGCAGCATTGGCACCGGCAGCTGCTCCGATTGACGGAAGAGAAACGCCTACACCCGGCTGGAGAACGTTTACTACGACAAGACCGACAATAAGTGCCAAAGCACTGGCAACTTCAAACCATATTATGGCTTTACCGCCGAGACGGCCGAGTTTTTTGAAATCGCCCGTTCCCGCAATGCCGACGATAAGCGTACTGAAAATGAGCGGAACTACAATCATTTTAATCATACGGATGAAAGCATCGCCGAGCGGTTTCAGCTGAGAGCCGATTTCCGGCAGAAAATAACCGAAACATGCGCCCAGAAGTAATCCCAGAAAAATCTGTGTCG
>USIX01000113.1 GCA_900554895.1 uncultured Megamonas sp.
TTACACTGCTTGTACTTCCATTTCCTTTTGTAACTGTTAATGTTGCATTGCTTCCTGTAACTCCTTTTACATATGTCGTATTGATTTGCTGTCCTGCGCTATCTTGCGTTGCTTTGGTGGCATTGGCAACATTATTTACAGTTACCGTGCTTGTAGTGCCGTTACCTTTAGTTACTGTAAGCGTGGCATTACTTCCTGTAACTCCTTTTACGTACGTTGTATCTATCTGTTGCCCACGGCTGTCCTGTGTGGCTTTTGTAGCAGTTGCCGCGCTGGATGCAGAAGGAACTACTTTCCACGTTCCATCTCCCGCTAAAAAGTGGCTTGCATTACCATCTCGTTTTGGTGCAAGCCCGTTTGCTGTGGTGGATACAACCGCGGTGCTTGCTTTTGCATTCCACGTACTCTTTTCCGTATCGCTCACAAATCTGTGTGTTGCGTCCTGAGTAATCATGGTTGCAGGATGTGAACTAGGGTGTACATAGTTATTTGCGCCTGTTGCTATGCCGTCCAGCTTTTTCTTAAGCTCCGGCGTCATGTAGCCCTTTAAACTGTCCGTAACTACTCGCCAGTCCTGTGCATTTACCACGTTTTGCAGGGTATCATGCCACTGCTTAAGCAGTTTTTCATTGGATAGGAGCGCACTAAGGATTAAGTTCATGCCGGTGTACAACACTTTATCTTTTGCAATAAGCTGTGGAATTTCTATATACCAGTCATGTCCGCTTTCCAGTGGTTCAGCAGGTCGCTTGTAGCCGTCTATTTCTGTCGGGAACTCAAGCCCGAACTCTGTTTTTAATTCTTCAGCGTTCAAGTTATCACCTCACCTTTAAAATTCTATTGTCCAGCGGAATACCGCGCCGCTTTCTGCGTCTATACCTTTGCTTGTCAGAAGCCTCATCTTTGCGGCGGTACGGTCTTCTTCGTCAATCAAGGCAACCTCATTAATAGCTCCCGTATAATCTCCGGCTTCGATTTCAGCTTCGAAACAAACAGACGTTTCAACCGGATAAGTTACAGCGGTAATATCTTTCGTTAAAACGACGTTATTCAGGTTGCCATTATCAGAAGGCGGCGCCGGATTGCCCTGGTCATCCGTTTCACCAGCAATGCCGAATGCCATTTTTACTATTTTGGCAATAGTACCTGTCGTCCCGATTGCCTGTGCAAATGCCGCTCTATAATCGGTTGTAGTCTTCTTATTGGATTGTAAAAAAGTATCCTGATTAAATTCTGCCAGCGGTGCCGGTTCTCCATTTATACTCAAACTCTGCTTCGGATTAATATTTTGTGTATTGCTCATAATCTTTCAAACGTTCCCTTCCTAATGTTTCCATTTTTATCTGTGCTGTAATAGGTGCACAGGTTTTCCATCTGCGTATTTTGCAAGGTGTAATCACCCTCCCATGCGTGGCTGCCGTCCCAACAAAAAGAGCCGTCCCATAGGTTTTTTACGTTCCCTGTGGTTCGGCTCTGCGTGGCATTTATTTTTCCTGTGTTTAATGCCTTGTTTTCAATGTTTTGTTTTAAGTCTATATCTACATAATAAATACTGCCTGCTTTATGGCTTGTTAAAAGTCTGTGCTTAGATGTTATTTTATACGTTATATCTGCGCTTTGCCCTGTATTAAAGGTCTGCGCAGAATTAACTTTAGTTAAAATGTCTATAACGTGGGACTGCCTTTCTTTATAATCGGCATCCGGCTTTATGCCACTCCAGTCGATACTGCCGTCCCAGCACCAGACACCGTCCCAATAAGTCTTTTCTGCCGCGCCTAAATTCCAAAAATTATGGTTGGCATTTATATATTGAGTAATGCTCGCTTTGTGGCTTGTTAAAATCCGGCTTATAATCCTAATTACTACAGCAAATCCCAAATGAGCCGGTTTGTATGTATTTACGGCTTCCAATAGCTCTTTCCATTTTACTTCATCATCACCGCTGATACATAATTCAAACCAATATTCGCTGTTATGCTGGATTATATAACCGGATTTATCTTGGCAAAACATATTTATCAGGTTATTCATAAACGTTTCGGACACTGTATTTGCGCCCTGTAGTTTTAACAGTATCTGTATGCGTCTATCTTCTATGCCGGCGTTTTCTTTTACAGATAAATCAAGAAGCCGCTCCCAATCAGACAGTCCCCATGTTGCTGTTTCAACAAAAAGCTGATTTTTTACATCTAAAATATTAAGCCTCAGCTTTTCATGCTCATCGTCGCTGATTAATTCCGTGTTTTTAAAGTCGTTATCGATTGGCAGGAATTTCGGCAGATGTTTTAATGTTTTTACCGGTGTTCGCCTAAGTAGATATAACATCAAAATCCACCTCTTCTTCTAAAACAGGGAGCTGCTCTTCCGTAAGCGGTATATTTTTTGCCTCACCATTTAAAGTCAAACTGTCATAATCAATAACGCCACTACATTCAAGAAGCGTTTTTCCGATGTGTGCAATGGATACATACCCACGGTTAAATCCTATTTCTTTAAAATACGTATCGACTTTTTCTTTGAATTCATCTTCATTTACACTGCCGTAAATATTGGCTGCTATTTTTACATTCACGGCAGTTGCCGATACTACAGTTAAATCTGCACCAATCGGTTTTTCTTCTTCAAGATATTCACGGACTTTATTCAGTAGCGTTTCATCAGCAACATTCAGATTGGCGTCTATAATTACGACCTTTACAGTACCGTTACCGTTCCAAAGCGGAATACACCTTGCACCGCCTACTCCTTCAATTTCACGTGCCCATAATTCGTAATTATTTTTATTGCCGCTTGTTGCCGGATTTCTGACTTTAAAAAGGTATCTATCAAGTAGTTCAGCATCCGTTTCCTCATCGTAGCCGCCTGTTGTAGAATTTTCATTTATCACACTGTTTATGCCAGGAATGGACATGGAAACAACTTTTATAGTCTCAGCATCCACATTTCCAATAACTCCGGCTGTTGCAGCTTCAATATTTATCTGTCCATTTTCTTTTATATCCGTATTTTCCGTAGCTACAAACTGGATACCGCTTTCTGTTGCAAAAGTAGCTCCTGCATAAACCGTGCCCGTGCCTTTTACGGTCAAAACACCTATAGCTTTGGTAGCTTCTTTGCGGATAACGCCGTACTGTTTAGCCAACATGGTCAAATATTCACCGTATGAGGTATCTGCAAAGGCAACTTTATTTAATTCCTCTAGTTCAACTTCAGCTTTGGCAAACTCGATTGAGTTGCTGGCGAGTGCATCATACTGGAACGTTCCTTCAAACAGCCCAGTCTTTGCCCTTGAGCTATTTATCATTTCCTGCAATATATCTTTTTGGTCTCTTGCCTTATACATTAATCACCAGCTCCCCGTAAACCGTGGTTAAATCAATTTCACAGTTTAATTCTGTTTTTTCCCGATTTATTGTTATGGAATTTATGGACTTTATATACGGATTTACCATTAAACATTCAATTATGGCCCTTTTAAATTCGGAAACCCTCTCACCGACAGTCATGACCTTGCCAATAAATTTCTTTAGTTCAATACCATATTGCCAGCTATATGCTGTATATCTGAAACGTTCTGTTTTCAGTGCCTTATAAATCCAGACTTTTATAGCTTCATTTCCTTCGACTAACACGTGATTACCGGCATTATCATAGATGAATTTGTCCGTGCCGAAATCCCATGCGTATTCTTTGTATAGCGGTAAATCTTCTTCTGTAGCAACTGTATTTGTGCCGGTAAATGGAAATTCATCACTCAAGTTTTACCACCTCTTCATTTATAATATAGAGCTGACCTTCTGCGCCTTCGCACGGCAGGATACTGACCCAGTCGCCGACTTTCAGTGTATCGGTGTAGATAAAATTTTCAGTATAGTCATTATCTATACTGTGATTATGACTTTCGTACTGCGCATCGCCACTACCGCCGGATTTGTTCTGTGTTGCCGAAACTAAATGTCCTCGTGCTGTTCGTTCATAGCCTACAAGAAGCCGTTTTGAAATATACGCATTTTCCTTTGTAAGCTCGATGTTATTTGCTTTGATAATAAAATTCGGCGGCGGTTGAACTACAATTCCGATAAAAGCACTGCGCGGAACATGCGATTGTGCCACGCCATGCATAATATTCACAATTTGCTCAACACTTGCTTCCGCACTCGGGATTTGTGCCATTTATATCACCTACTTTTTCGTTTTTTCCTGTGGAGCTTTTTCCTCATTCATCATATTTTCAAATTCAAGTTCAATTTTCATCATATGATTGCCGTTCTGAAATGTATGCACATCGGACTTTATCCAGAATTTACCGGCATTTAAGTTATCTCTTATTTCTATAGAGTATGAAGATTTTACCCGATAATCACCAATGAGCGTAAGAGAACCGCTTCTGTCCGGTCCTTTCAGCATTGCTTCAACTTCTTTGTTGGTATCCTTGTTCGGGTCGGTCTTATAAACATCTTGTATCATGGAATATTTGCCAATCCATTCATCATTACGTTTATACCCCGTCATATTGCCCTGCTGGTCAGTAATCATTATCTGATTGACCATGTTTTCAATACTTTCTTTGTAAGTGCTCTCCGTCATATTGCTGCGGCTGTCGGCAACATAATTTTCGATTAATGTACCCTTTAAAATGATATCAAGCTGGTCGTTGTTCATAATCGGGTGATATTTTTCGCCCGTTTTTTTACTGGCTTCCGTATAACCCATCATAATTATCTGATAGCCCGTTTTACGGTCCGCAATGAAACTTACCGGAATCCCCGTTTTTATCAAATTGCCGACTTTGACACCAAGTTCCCTACATATTGCTGCCGTTATATCCTCAGCTGTTATATTTACAAATTTCTTTGTCGTTTTAGATTTACTAAGAATAAAAAGGTTGTCAAAAGCAGTGATTCGTACATTGGAATTCTGTCTGTTTTTTTCCACATCAAAAACATTGCCACGAAATACTATGTTATTTTCCTCGTCATAACCGAAAATTGTTTCGCCGTTGTTTATTTCAAGAACCGGAATAAGAGTGTCTCGGTCATCCTGTACATAATCAAATACAAGTTTTCTGGCAACCTGCATGCGGCTGCCACTCCACGTTATCTTTTTTACTAATGTAGATATATCTTTACCTTTGTGAAATATCTTCATTTCAAATTCTTCCTTAAATTCAGTTTCGTTACATTGTTTATAGCCAGATTTTTTAAATCGTTGGACTGTACGATATTTCGCCAGTGGCTGTAGTCGCCGTATACTTTTTTGGAAGCATCCAAAATATCGTCGGCTTTATCAACCCAGCTTTCGGGATTTTCGGGCTCATCTGTTCGCTGTTTCAATCCTGTAGTTTCATCTATCTGTTTATCATTATTGGCAGACGGCGTATTGAGTTCCTTATATTCAATAAAAGATAATTTATAATAAATATCTCTTGTCCCATCCTGCTCCCGATAGGTGAAATCTCGAAGCCCCATCATTAAATTTACAGGGCTGTCAGTTATTATTACCCTTATCGGCTTTTTGGCTTCTTTCCATTTTGTTAGTAATTCCACACATTCAATCGGAGTTTTGACATCTCCCACGACAAATGGATAGTCATGTTTTGGATGCGGAAAAAAACCGGAGAAGCTCAGCCGTTTAAGTTTTGCATTACCAAACAGCATAGCTTCACCGAAATCAAGGATATCTATTGTTTCATTATTTTGTGCTGTTTTTATTTCGTAACTGCGAGGAGTAACGGGGATAGTGAATTTTTCATTATCCGAGCTTAATATTATCTGCCGTTTTGCAGCAGTTTCATTTCCTAGTGCCAAAGATAAAAGATTTACTATGCTATAAGTCTTATTCATAAAACTGTCAAGGCTCATCAGTATGCACCTCCATAGTTTGCATTTACTTGTCGCATAATAGACATTAGACGGTAGGCGATTTCGTCAATATCCTGTTCATTTCGCACTATAAAAGTATTGCCGGTAATTGTTACATTGCCACCGCCCGTATTGGAAGTGTTTTCGGCAAGTTCACGTTGAATAATTCGTTCTGTGGTCTGTGCCGGATATATGCGACTGCCGGTCGGAAGGTCAACAATTTCGCCGCCACGTTCGTTTATCTCGGTAAGACCGCCTGTCCAGTTCATTGTACCCGTAGCGTTTTTCCCTATACCGCCATCAACAAAACTAAGCACACTCTGAACCGGAGACGGAGCGGAATTTTTAAGTTCTAAGTATTTTTGTCTGAGCGGTCCGAAAACATTCGATTCAAACCAGTTGACAACGCCCGCCCATGCGCCCTGGATAGTGGCAATTGCACTGTTTATACCATTGGCAATTCCTGCACCTGCACTTTGCGCCAGATTTTCTAAAGGATTGTATATATTTCCAGTAAACCAGCTTACTGCTTCACCCCATTTACTTTGAATACTTTCCCATGCATTTGCGGCGGACTGCTGAATACTGTTCCACATTTCCATATTTGCCTGTGCCTGCATTTGTGCATTTTGCACCTGCATCTGTCCTGCCGTGTTAGCTGTATCGGTAATTCCGTTCCAGATTTCTGTTGTAAAATCTTTAAGCCCTGAAAATACCTGCTTTTGTCCTTCAACCTGTATTTGATTGCTTTCAAGTTGCATTTGTCCTGCAATGTTGGCAGTATCAGTGATTTCATTCCAAATATTGGAAACAAAGTCCCTAAAACCTAAATACATCTGCTGCTGACTGTCCATTTGCGCTTGAGCAGATTGTAACTGAGCCTGTCCGCTCTGCTCTGCAAAATTACTGAAAATAGCATCCGTCTTACCGTATTGCATTTGAGATACATTCATATTTGTTGCGGCAGACATATTTTGGGCCTTTCCCCACGAACTGTCATTTATGCGCTTTATGATATTGTCTTCTATTGAAAAATCAAAAAGTCTTGAAAGGCTATCGGCAAACTGGCTGCCCAAAATACTGCCGCCAATCCCGCCGATAGCACCGCCGATAATCGCACCGGCTCCTGTACCGATACCGGGAAGCACGGAACCGACTATGGCACCTGTAGCACCGCCGATTTTAGCACCTGCCCAACCGCCGGCAATTCCGCCGCCCGCACGGGCAATGGCTGCGCCCTTTTCTCCTTCATCCGCATTGTAGATATCGTATGCAGCAAAAGGAACGGTAAGAGCAATATTGGCTTTATTTATACCGCCGCCGTAATTCCAGCCTGTTTTTACTGCGTCTTTTGTTTTGCTCCAAACGGTAGGCTTTGCAGGCGGATTTTTCGGTTTATCCGCAGGCGGCGCACTCGGCTCATTTGGTATTGTCGGCGGCGTTTCACCCGGTTGATTTTTGCCGTTTACATAAACATTCTG
>USIX01000114.1 GCA_900554895.1 uncultured Megamonas sp.
GGTACAATTAAAACACTATTAATTAGGGAGATGTAATTTATGGTTAAATTTGTAGAAGCTAAAACATTGAAAGAAAAAGTAGATGTTTCCACTATCGGTTTCGGTACACATTTTACTGATTATATGTTTGAAATGACTTATGATGAAGGTCAAGGCTGGCACGATGCACAAATCGTTCCGTATGAAGATATAAAAGTAAGTCCGGCAAATGCTACGCTTCATTATGGTCAGGCTATTTTCGAAGGTATGAAGGCATTCCGTCAGGGCAAAGATGTTGTTATTTTCCGAACAAAGGACCATTTAAACCGTTTGAACAATTCTGCCAGAATTTTGGATATTCCGCCGATTGATGTTGATTTTGTGTACGATGCACTGCATCAACTGATTGCTATTGAAAAAGACTGGGTTCCGGCGCAGAGAGGTCAGAGTTTATACATACGTCCGTTCATTTTTGCCGATGACCCGTATCTTGGTGTAAATGTATCCAAAAAATATAAATTCTATATCATTCTTTCGCCTGTTGCCGCTTATTATGCACATGGTTTCGCTCCGGTAAAAATCATGGTGGAAGACCATTATGTTCGTGCAACACAGGGCGGTCTTGGCGAAGCTAAAACTCCGGCAAACTATGCAGCCAGCCTCCATGCAGGCCTTGAAGCTCATAAACACGGTTATGACCAGGTACTGTGGCTTGACGGCGTACAGCATAAATACATCGGTGAAGTCGGTTCCATGAATATTTTATTTAAAATCGACGGCAAAATCGTAACTCCGGCTCTTGACGGCACTATTTTAAGCGGTATTACCAGAAGAACCGTTCTTGCCGTAGCTAAAGACTGGGGTATGGATGTGGAAGAACGCGCTATTTCCATTGATGAGCTTGTAGAAGATTACAAAAACGGCAAACTTGAAGAAGTATTCGGTTCCGGTACTGCCGCCGTAATTTCTCCTGTCGGTGTACTTGGATATAAAGGTGAAGAAATGGTTATTGGCGACGGCAAAGTAGGACCTTTTGCTCAGAAAATGTTTGACTATATTACCGGACTTCAGAGCGGACTGGAAAAAGATGTTCACGGCTTTATTGATAAAGTTGCCACTGTGGATTGATTGCGATAAATAGACAGTTATATAAATAAAATAGCTTTTCGTTACAAGATATTCTGTAGCGAAAAGCTATTTTTGTATAAAAGATTGTATCTTTTTATTTTTTTATTGATATAGTATAATAAAAACTCTATGGTTTAGACAAAAACACAATTTGAATGATATAATAATGAAAGAGTTTGTCAAAGGCTTTGTAATGATAATGTATTTTTGTTAAAATATATTTATTGTGTCGGCAGTATAATATATTTTAAAATCAGTAGTGCAGTATTATGCCGGAGTATTTAAGTCTATTAAATAATAGATATGGGCAGGGCGTTGTCCAGTGTGGAAAGAACTTGTAAGACTGTCTTTTGATAGCAGGGTATCCCGAAATTTCATGGCTTGAGTTATGGAAAGTACGCCAAAAAAGATACTAGAAAGTTAAAAATATTGATAAGGGGGCTATTATCGTGCCTGTTAAAATAACTATGGAGGATTTGAAGCGCAAGCTTGCCGGTCCGCAGTACAAACTGACGCCACAGCGTAAAACAGTTTTGCAGATTTTTATAGACAGACCGGGACAGCATCTCAGTGCAGAGGACGTACATTTTATTTTAAAGGAAAATAAATTTGAAATCGGTCTGGCTACGGTATATCGCAGCCTGGAACTGCTGACGGATTTGAATATTTTAAATTCGCTAGATTTCGGCGACGGCTGTCGTCGTTATGAATTGAATGAAGCCAGCCCGGATGAACATCAGCATCATCATTTGATTTGTGTGGAATGCGGCAAGGTAATGGAATTTACGGACGACCTGCTGGGGGATTTGGAAGATAAAATCGCCGATAAATGTGAATTTCAGATTATCGACCATCAATTAAAATTCTTCGGTTACTGTAAGGATTGTCAGAAAAAGCGTGAAGATAAATCGTGATAGTTAAGTCTTTTTATCTGAACAGCACACGTGAAATTATCGTGAAAATAGTCAAGGAAATACTTGTGCTGTTTAAAGTGAATATAGTTGAAGACGCTGTTTATGCCGATTATGATAAACTGGAAATCATTAATAACGTATCAGAACTGAACAGATGTGTTGAAACGGTGTTGTCTTTGCAAAAAAATGAAGAAACCGTTTCATTCAATCGTGTCGCTTTTCTGCATGCGGATGAAAGTTTGAAGGCGGGCATTAACCGTCTGATAAAATTGAATTTATATCATATTTTCTGTGAAGATTTGCGTATGAAAACTGCACCGTGGGGCATACTGCACGGCGTGAGACCGACGAAAATTGTACACCGCTTTATGGAAAACGGCTTAAATCGTGAAGAGGTAATCCATCGTCTGCAGAAGGATTATGAAGTGACGGTGCCGAAAGCCGGATTAATTACGGATATTGCCTATCTGCAGCTGCCTTTTCTGGAAAAAGCGCGTGACCCGCGCCTTATAAGCGTATATGTCGGCATACCGTTCTGTCCGTCGCGCTGTTTATACTGCTCCTTTCCGTCAAGTATTCTGCCGAGCAGTGAGATTACAGCAAAATATTTAAAAACGCTTGCATATGAAATCGGGCAGATTAAATCGCTGATTGATGAATACGATTTTAAAGTACAGACTATTTATGTCGGCGGAGGAACACCGACCAGCCTGAATGAAAATGATTTTGATGATTTATTGAAGTTAGTGGCAAATTCTTTTAAAGGCGATTTTCTGGAGGAATTTACCGTAGAGGCGGGCAGACCGGACTCTATAACTTTGGCGAAGGCAAAATCAATCGTGAAATGCGGTGCAGGCAGAATAAGTATCAATCCTCAAACCATGCAGGACAGAACGCTTTATCTAATCGGACGCCGACATTGTGCCGATGACATTATTCGTGCTTTTAAAGAAGTTCGTCAGGCAGGAATACATCATATCAATACGGATTTGATAATCGGTCTTCCAGGTGAAAATGAAGCTGATGCTGAAGATACGATTAGTAAAGTTATTGATTTAAAACCGGATGATATCACACTTCATGCACTTGCCCTGAAAAAAGGTTCTGAACTGAAATTAATCAAGGATGATATCGTACTACCCGATGACGAAACGGTGCAGAACATGTCTGCCATAATGACGAAATCCATTGCTGATTACGGTCTTGTTCCTTATTATATCTATCGTCAGGGATATATGAGTGGTCAGCTGGAAAATGTGGGTTACAGTAAAAAAGGCAGTGAAGGCATCTACAATATTCAGATTATGGGAGAACGGCAGACGATTTTGGGCGTCGGCGGTGCCGCTACCAGTAAGATAACATATCCGGGCAAAAGACTGCAGACTTCTTTCAATGCGAAGGATTTATACACTTATTTAAATAGTATAGATAAATATATTGACCGCCGCAGAACTTTATTAAGAGAAACTTATGGCGGTTAAATTGAGGTGATTTTTTATGTTGACAAAGGCTCCTCGCGGAACCAGAGATATACTTCCGGATAAAGTCGGCAACTGGCTTTATCTGGAAAATTTAATCAGAAAATTGTGCGCTCAGTTCGGCTATCGTGAAATCAGAACACCGATATTTGAACATACGGAACTGTTTCAGCGCGGTATAGGTGAAACGACTGACGTTGTAGAAAAGGAAATGTATACATTCACGGACAGAGGCAATCGCAGCATTACACTGCGTCCGGAAAATACGGCAGCGGCTGTTCGCTCTTATTTGGAAAATAAATTGTATGCTGATACGAATTTATGCAAATTGTTTTATATCGGTTCCATGTTCAGATATGACCGCCCGCAGGCGGGGCGCTATCGTGAGTTTCATCAGTTCGGTGTGGAAGCACTCGGTGAAGCCAATCCTGCCGTTGATGCGGAAATAATTTCTTTAGCAGTACAGTTTTTACAGGATTTGGGGCTTAAAGATATTAAACTGTTGTTGAATTCTGTGGGTTGCCCGAAATGCCGTCCGATTTATCGCCAGAAACTGCAGGAATTCTTTAAACCGGTAATCGGCGAAATGTGTGAAGACTGTCAGTCACGCTATGACAGAAATCCGATGCGTCTTTTGGACTGCAAAAACGAAAAATGCAAAAAGCTGGCGGAAAATGCTCCGGCCATTACTGACTGTCTGTGTGACGAATGCAACGAGCATTTCCATAAAGTACAGGAATTTTTAACAGCAGCCGGCATTGATTTTGAACTGGACCCGGGTTTGGTACGCGGTCTGGACTATTATACGAAAACGGCGTTTGAACTTAAATATATTCCGCTCGGCGCTCAAAGTGCCGTACTTGGCGGCGGACGATACGACGGACTTATTGAAGAATGCGGCGGCAAGCCGACTCCTGCCGTTGGGTTTGCAACGGGACTTGAACGTGTGCTTTTGGCACTTGAAATGCAAAATCTGCTGCCGGAAACAGTCTATGATACGGATGTATTTATCGTAGCTCTCGGCGAAGCTGTACAGGCAAAGGCTTTTGAAATATTATCCAATTTGCGCCGCGCAGGCTTTAAAGCCGCTATGGATTATGCAGGACGCAGTATGAAAGCTCAGATGAAACAGGCCAATAAAGCAAATGCAAAAATTGCTGTTATTTTAGGTGAAAATGAGTTACAATCAAATAGTGCCGTTGTAAAAGATATGACAGACAGCATACAGGAAACTGTTTCCCTGGAGGCATTACTTAATACGCTTAAGGAAAAATGCTCTAAATAAACAGTCTTTCTCTTGCAGATAAGAGATTGCCATATAAACAAATAATTATTGAGGTGGAATTTTACAAATGGAAACAATGGAAGGTATGAACAGAACGCACCATTGTGGTGAGCTTCGTGCTCAAAATGAAGGTCAGGAAGTTGTAGTATGCGGCTGGGTATCTCATCGCCGCGACCATGGTGGACTTATTTTTATTGATTTACGTGACAGAAGCGGTCTGGTACAGCTCGTTTTTGCTGAAGACAAAATCGGTGCGGACCAGTTCCCGAAAGCAGAGTCTTTGCGCTCCGAATTCGTAGTTGCTGTACGTGGTAAAGTCTGCCTGCGCGATAAAGAAACAATCAATCCGAATATGGAAACGGGCGAAATTGAAATTTATGCTGAAGAACTGCGTATTTTAAATAAAGCAATGACGCCGCCGTTTTATATTCAGGACGGTGTTGACGTTGATGAAAACGTACGATTAAAATATCGCTATCTGGATTTACGCCGTCCGGAAATGCAGAAAAATATCATGCTGCGTCATCGTGTAGCAAAACTGATGCGTGATTACATGGATAAACACGGTTTTCTGGAAATCGAAACACCGATGCTTACAAAAAGCACACCGGAAGGTGCGCGCGACTATCTCGTGCCGAGTCGTGTAAATCCGGGCAAATTCTATGCGCTGCCGCAGTCTCCGCAGATTTTCAAACAGCTTTTAATGGTGGCAGGTTATGAAAAATATTTCCAGATTGTACGCTGCTTCCGTGATGAAGATTTGCGTGCTGACCGTCAGCCGGAATTTACTCAGCTCGATATTGAAATGTCCTTTGTCGACCAGGAATATATCCTGACGCTGATGGAAGGTCTGATGCAGACGATTTTTGAAACTATCGGCGAAAAAGTACAGGCTCCGTTCCTGCGCATGACTTGGGATGAAGCAATGGAAAGATATGGTTCCGATAAACCGGATATCCGTTTTGGCATGGAACTCATGGATATTTCCGAATATGTCAAAGGCTCCGATTTCAAAGTATTTAAATCCGTTCTTGATAACGGCGGACAGGTAAAAGTCATTAAGGTTGACGGATATGCCAATATTCCGCGCCGTGAACTGGACGGTCTGGTAGAATATGCTCAAAGATACGGTGCGAAAGGTCTTGCATGGATTCAATACACGGAAAAAGAAATAAAATCTCCGTTCAAAAAATTCTACAGTGAAGAAACGTTCCAGCAGATTAAAGAAGCAACAAACGCTAAAACAGGCGACTTGCTGCTTGTAGTTGCCGATAAACCGCTCGTTGTTGCACAGGCTCTTGGCGAATTGCGCCTTGAAATGGGTCGCCGTCGCGGTCTTATCAACGAAAACGAATATAAATTCCTCTGGGTTGTCGACTTCCCGATGTTTGAATATGATGAAGAAAACAAACGCTGGAAAGCTATGCACCATCCATTCACTGCTCCGCGCGACGAAGATGTGCAGTATCTCACGACTGACCCGGGCCGCGTAAAAGCTAAAGCATACGATATGGTATTAAACGGCGTAGAAGTAGGCGGCGGCAGCCTGCGTATCTATAACAGCGATACACAGGAAAAAGTATTTGAAGCTATCGGCCTTACGCCGGAAGAAGCACATGAAAAATTCGGCTTCATGCTTGACGCTTTCAAATACGGCACTCCTCCGCACGGCGGACTTGCTTTCGGTCTTGACCGTTTAATCATGCTCATGGCTAAACGTTCTTCTATCCGTGATGTTATTCCGTTCCCTAAAACTCAGAGTGCAAGCTGCCTGATGACCCAGGCTCCGTCCGAAGTAGACGCAAAACAGCTGCGTGAACTTTCCATTCGTACTGCCGTTGCGCCGAAAAAGAAAGCAGAAACTAAATAAATAGGTTATAAATAAAAAACAGACTTTGATTTTACGCAAAGTCTGTTTTTTGTAATATAAGGAGATGATGTGATGTCAACAAAAGAAAATATTATCGAAGCTTTCTGGAAATTATACGCCGAAAAACCGATTGAAAAAATTACAATACAGGAACTGATGAATAAGGCAGGCTATCATCGCAGTGTCTTTTACGTATATTTCAAAGATATTTATGATTTGCTGGAGCAGGAGGAAAAAAACCTTATATCAACACTGGAGCAGATTTTGCCTGAAGTTCTGAGCGTGATAGTGAACAACTCGGCTGCATCGGTTGAATATATAAGTGACGATATATATAAGCATTTTGAAAAAAATTTTTTTAAAGTCGATATCCTGCTGGGAAAACACGGTGATTTATCTTTTTTATTCAAAACCAAAAAAATATTTAAAAAAGTATTGCAGGATTTGGTACATTTTCCTGATAATGATTATAAAGCAAATCTGGCTATGGAGTTTTTTATTAACGGTCATTTAAATGCTTTATTATATTTGTATAAGCATTGTAATAAAGTAAAACTGGAGGATTATCTAAAAATGGTAATACCGGTATTTAACAGTTTGTTTAAATAAAGAAATTTCTATTTATCGTTCATTTTTCTTTGATTTTAAAGAAAACGAACTTAAAGAAAAAATTTTTAAGAGTGCCGG
>USIX01000115.1 GCA_900554895.1 uncultured Megamonas sp.
GCCGTAAGGTGAATTTTCGGCAACTTTTCTTTGTGCTTCAAAGAAAAATTGCCCGACGCAATATAAAAATAAATTAATAAATATTTCTTTTCATATTATATTGTGCCGAACCGGCACTCTTAAAAATTTTTTCTTTAAGTTCGTTTTCTTTAAAATCAAAGAAAACGGTAAATAGAAATTTTATTAAGAAAGCGAGTTTTTATATGAAACTTTTTATTTCATCAATAATTATGGTCTTAATAATTGTACTCAGTTATCTGGCTGACAGAAAATATCCGCAAAAGCGCATTTATATAATTCCCTGCGGTATTATTCTGCTTTGTTCTGTCGTTGCTTATACTTCATGGACGACGCCCTCATATACTTCGCCTATTTCAGAAGAACAGCGTATTTCCATTCTGAACGAACAGCCGTATTTCATCACATGGTACAACCAGCATAAAGAAACTATTAATAAACTGGACCGTTTCTGTATTAATTACCATAAAATAATAGATGACTATCAAAATGATATCATCTCTACAGATGAAACAATTGAACGTTTGCAGCGTCTTTATACAGAAAGCAATAAATTCGATCAAAGTCTATCCGACCTTCTGCCGCCGAGTGATTTATCCCAAAATAATTATACTCTCGTCTATCAAATTCTCGAAAAAACACGTATTTACAGTTATAAAATCAATGAAACGACGCGTCAATCCATCGATGTCCTGACGCAAAGCCGGGATGAACAGCTCGATAAAGAAGTTACACTCAATAACTTAACACGTATCTATGCTATCGAAGGTCCCATCATGCTGGATATAAATAGTGAAGTGGCTCAAGTAAGAGACAATCTTACTCTGCCCGAATAAATAGCAGAAAAAAGCTCCAATCCGTTGAAAGGATTGGAGCTTTTTTATTCTTCATCTTCTACTAATGTAATCTTTCCCGTCCGGCGCGTTTCATTCATGTCGATAATACGCTGATTGCTACTGCCGCGAAAACGCAAAGAAATATCTTTTTTCGCCGCTACAAACGGCCCGTCAATGAGTATATCCGTCTGAGCTAAAAGTGCATTGACATCTTCATTGTTCATCTGCCATAACTGCTCTAACGTATAACCGGTAAACGTCGTTATATCAAGGCCGCGTTCATGTACCCTTCGAGCTAATTCCGCCAACGGTTTCGGCTGCAGAAACGGCTCACCGCCGCTGAAGGTAACGCCGCTAAGCAGAGGATTTTCACAAATCTGCCGAAAAAGCTCATCCGTATCTGCTTCATGACCGCCGTTCATATCATGCGTCTGCGGATTATGACACTGCGGGCAGTTGTGATGACACCCTTGCGTAAAAATAGCAAAGCGGAAACCCTCACCGTCTACAATCGAATCATTGACTGTTCCGGCTATTTTAATTAAGGCCATGTTTTACGCGGTCATGTTCTTCAGCACGTTTTGCATTGTTAAAGCGGTCAATAGTGCCTACAAGATAACCTGTTATACGGCGAATACGTTCAAACTGTGCCGGCTGTGTCTGATAATCAAGAGAAACTTCTCCATTGCCTGCATCGGAAATCGTAATGCTTGCCAGTGTTTCATTGGAATTCTGTTTTACATAATTAATATAATTTAAAATTTCTCTTTCACTGACATCATTCAAACCGTTTACTTTTACTTCTACACCATTTACTACCATGGAAAACTCCCTCTTTCTATCATTAATAAATTATTTTCAATTTGTAGATTAACGGATTTTAAATCCATATTATTACCAATAACATTTAGAAATTCGTCGCACTGCAACAGTTGTCACGCATACGCTTCAATACAATATGACGTCTGTGCGCCGCTTCGCTTCGGCCGCATTTCGGGCAGACACCGTTTATAATACCCGTATAACCGCAGACAGGGTCGCGGTCGACAGGATGATTTACCGAGCCGTAGCCGATACCGTTATCGTGCATACAGCGGATGATTGCTTCAAACGCCGCCAGATTTTTCGTCGGGTCGCCGTCCATTTCGATATAGCTGATATGACCGCCGTTCGTCAGATTATGATACGGCGCTTCCAGCTGGATTTTGCGGTAAGCGCTGATTGGATAATAAACCGGAATATGGAATGAGTTCGTATAATATTCTCTGTCTGTAACGCCCGGAATGGAACCGTAGATATTGCGGTCGATTTTGACAAATCTGCCGCTTAACCCTTCTGCCGGAGTGGCAATCAATGAAAAGTTCAGTTTCGTTTTTTGCGCTTCATCATCCATGCGTTTGCGCATATGGCCGATAATAGCAAGACCGAGCTGCTGTGCCTGTTCTGATTCGCCGTGATGCTTGCCGATAAGCGCTTTCAGCGTTTCTGCTAAACCAATAAAGCCCACCGTCAACGTACCGTGTTTTAAAACTTCGCTGATATTATCGTATTCACCGATTTTATCCGAGTCAAGCCAGATATTCTGTCCCATGAGGAACGGATAATTCTTGCCGATTTTCGCACACTGAATTTTAAAGCGGTGCAGAAGCTGGCGAATTACCAAATCAATCATATCATCAAGCGATTTATAGAATTTATCAATGTCGCCCTTTGCTTCAATCGCCAGGCGCGGCAGATTTATACTCGTAAAGCTCAGATTGCCTCTGCCGCAGGTAACCTCGCGGCTCGGGTCGTACACATTGCCCATAACGCGCGTGCGGCAGCCCATGTAGGCAACTTCGCTGTTATAATCATTCGGTTTGTAATACTGTTTGTTAAACGGCGCATCCAAAAAGCTGAAATTCGGGAAAAGACGCTTTGCCGACGTTTTCATCGCCAAACGGAACAAATCATAGTTCGGGTCGCCTTTTTCGTAGTTGACGCCTTCTTTTACCTTGAAAATCTGCACCGGGAAAATCGGCGTTTCGCCGTCGCCCAGCCCTGCGTCCGTTGCCAAAAGCAGATTGCGCATAACCATGCGTCCTTCCGGCGAAGTATCCGTGCCGTAGTTAATCGAGCTGAACGGCACCTGCGCACCGGCGCGTGAATTCATCGTATTGAGATTGTGCACGAACGCTTCCATCGCCTGATACGTTGCGCTGTCCGTTTCCTGCCATGCCGCTTTTGCCGCAAATTTATGCGCATGAACAGTCGTCGCTTCGTCAATTTCCTGGAAACCGTGCTCTCTTTGGTGACGCGGCAGAAAATCTTTCAGGTATGCACCGAACTCATCAATCGTCGTCATGCCCACTTTAATTGGAATGCGTTTTTCGATTTCCTTGCATAAAAGTCTGCCGTCTTCCATATCCATGCCAATCATAGAGTCGAAATAATAACCGAGAGCCTTATAATACTGTTTGCGGTACGTTTTGGCAACGCCCGGAGCCATGCAGTAGTCAAACATCGGCACAGCCTGTCCGCCGTGCATTTCGTTCTGGTTCGCCTGAATAGCGATGCAGGCGAGCGCAGCATAAGAGCGGATATCGTTCGGTTCGCGCAGGTAGCCGTGTCCGGTGGAAAAACCGTTATGAAACAGTTTTAATAAATCAATCTGACAGCACGTTTCCGTCAGCATGTAAAAATCCATATCGTGAATATGAATATCGCCGTTCATATGCGCCACGGCAATATCTTTCGGCAAAATCTGACTGGTAATGAAATACTTTGAGCCTTCCGAACCGTATTTAAGCATCGTACCCATCGCCGTATCTGCATCAATATTGGCATTTTCGCGCTTAATATCGGCATCTTTGGCTTTAGCAAAAGTCAGTTCATTGTAGATATCCATAAGATTGGCTCTTGCCTGACGAAGTTTCGTATGTTCTGCCCGATATAAAATATACGCTTTAGCCGTACTTGCAAAATTACCGGCAATCAATACTTTTTCCACAGTATCCTGTATCTGCTCGACACCCGGTATTTTATCGGTCAATGCCTGCACTACATTCTGCGTAAGCTGTTTTAACTGCTCTCCAGAAAAGGTTTCATCTATTGATTCCAAATTGGCTTTTCTAATAGCATCCGCTATTTTTTGTGCATTAAATTGCACAATATCGCCTGTACGTTTTCTTATTTTACTTATCATTCGGGCCAACACTCCTACTATATCCAACCACAGTACATCTTCAAAACACTATGGCATGTAATCTTTCTCATTAATACGTTGACACCGATTATACTATATGTATGTATGACTGTCAAACCGACCACAAGATATAGTATAATTGCAAAAATAAATTTATATACAATTTCAAAATAAGTATTGACAGATTTTATTTATAGCCTTAACTAAAGTTAGCAAAGCCTCCTTTTTTGTCAACAAGAAATTTTATACATTTTATTTATATATATTATCTATATAAAACTTTTCCATGCAATATATATGAAGATTTTATCTATGATTTTTTCGCATGAAAGAGGGATAGTTCATTTTTCTTTTTAAAAGTAAACTGAACAACGAACGCAAAAAGGACAGATTTTATATCTGTCCTTTTGTATCCTTATTAATTTTTTATCAGAAGAAAAATTCAACCTGACCAAAGAATTTGCTTGCATCTTCATCTTCCGCCATATCTTTACCATCGAAATATTCAATTGTAGCTAGAATATTTTCAGCCGGCGTATACATTGCACCGATTACATAGCCTTTCTGTCCTGCGGAAGCATCATCATAAGTAGAAGCCACTGCAACATTATCGCCCAAATGACGATAACCAACATAAGCACCCCAAGAGCCAACATCTGCAGGATCTGCACCTTTATATTGAACCTCTACAATACCTGCTTTCTCATAAGCATCAGCATCGGACTGTGCATATTCACCGACAAGCTTGACATTCGGATCAAATGCATAGCTACCGCCAACATACCAAATATTTAAACTGTCGTCATCTCCAAGTTTAAAACCGTCTCTAGGGTCTGTACTATTTTGGTCTATACCAGTCAAAGCGGTAAAACCAGCATTAGCTGCAATTTTTTCATTAGGGCTCCAATCAAATTGTACACCATAATATTCAGCAGTTACTTCTTTTGCATTTTCATTAACAAATACAGCATGACTGTCTTCGCTGTAACGTCCGCCTGCCAAAGTAGTCGTGAATACATCACTGCCGAAAGAAACTTGTGCACCGGAAATACGATCATCAACAATCATACCTTGTGCCGTAAATATTGGTAAACGACCAGCTTGTACAGTTGCACCTGCAAATGGTCCTTCAACATACGCCATATCAACCGCACTATCATTGTCATTATCATTATCTTCCATTGTTTCCGCGTTGGAATCAGTAGATAAATTCATCAAATAGTTAATACGGGCATTTGCGGTCCAGCCAGTATCGCCGATATAAGCTTTCGGTTCCAGACGGAACATGACTTTATTATATGTTGCATCTTCACCAGCATCATGATTTTCATCCCAATAACGATATCTTAATTCACCAGTCCATTTAACATTATCGGATTTCTTTTCAAGGTCAGCCACACGAACGCCAAGGTTATCAAGTTCTTCGGCAAATTCAGCAGCCAGTTTATCAACGAGAGCTTTATCTGCCTTGTCAATGTCTGTTTTAGCCATAGCACGAGCTACGATCTGAGCCATTTCATAACGGGTCATTGTATTCTGCCCTTTGTAGGTGCCGTCCGGATAACCGTCGATTACACCGTCAGCGGCAAGTGTAGCCACAGCATCATATGCCCAACTGTCAGCAGGAACATCACTGAAAGGATTGCTGGCTGCGAAAGTTGTGCTGGCCGCACCAACTACAAGAGCAGCGGTAATTGCAGAAATAAGAGTTTTTTTATACATTATAAACTCCTCCTAAATATATAATTCAGCTTCTGAAAATATACCATCAAAGAAGTTATTATGTATGAGTATCCACGTTTCCTCAACTTTTATTCTTTAGTTGATATATATTATCATTTGCTATATAAAATAATATCACCAATTTTCTTTTAATGCAATAGCTAATGATAATATTTTTCATTTTAATTAGATTTTCATTCAATAAAAATTATCTATGTATAAAAACAGTATATACAGCACTTACCATATCTACTATAAAATATTTAAAATTTATTCTTTAAAGACTTTTTCTCTATCGTCATATCTACCTGAAATTATCCATGTTTAAACTAATAAAGCAAACAAAAAAAGGACAGATTTAAAATCTGTCCTTTTATATCTTTATTAATTCTTTTATCAGAAGAAGAATTCAACCTGACCGAAGAATTTATCAGCATCAGCATCTTCTACTAAATCTTTACCATCAAAGTATTGAATTGTAGCGAGGATATTTTCAGCAGGAACATAGGAAGCACCTACTACATAACCTTTCTGACCGCTGGAAGCATCATCATAAGTGGAAGCAACAGCAACGTTGTTACCAAGATGTCTGTAACCAACATATGCGCCCCAAGAACCAGGATCAGCAATATCGGAACCTTTGTACTGAACTTCTATGATACCAGCTTTTTCATAAGCATCAGCGTCGGACTGTGCATATTCACCAACGAGTTTAACATTGGAATCAAAAGCATATTTACCGCCTACATACCAAATACCAAGATTATTATCATCTAAATCAACAAACTGATTAACTTTACGTAATGCTAATCCATTTTCATCAATGCCATTTAACTGAGTATAACCAGCATTTACAGCAATTTTATCGGTCGGCAACCAATCAAATTGAACACCATAATATTCAGCAGTAACATCTTTTGCATTATAATTTACAAAGTTATTATCATGTTTATCTTCGCTGTAACGACCACCGGCTAAAGTGGTTTTAAATGTATCACTACCGAAAGTTACCTGAGCACCGGAGATACGATCATCGAAAAGCATACCCTGTGCAGTGAACACTGGCAGACGACCAGCCTGTACAGTTGCACTGCCGATAGGACCTTCCACATAAGCCATATCAACAGCACTATCGTTATCTCCATCAGTATCATCCATAGACTGATTATTGCTGTCGCTGGAAACATCCATCAAATAGTTGATACGAGCATTAGCTGTCCAACCAGTATTACCGATAAATGCTTTCGGCATTAAACGGAACATAACTTTGTTATAGTTAGCATCAGCTTTAGCATCATGATTTTCATCCCAATAACGATATCTTAATTCGCCAGTCCATTTAACGTTGTCGGATTTCTTTTCAAGATCAGCAACGCGAACACCAAGATTGTCGAGTTCTTCAGCGAATTCAGCAGCTAATTTGTCAACGAGAGCTTTATCAGCTTTTT
>USIX01000116.1 GCA_900554895.1 uncultured Megamonas sp.
GTGACGGTATTAAATCATAATAACCTTTCAGAACCTGAAAACCAGGAAAATATATAACGGCGGCGGTAAGTCCACTCTTGCAAAAATAATAATGGGTATAGAAAAACCAACATCCGGTCAAATCATTTTCAATGGCGAGGACATTACTGATTGGGATATTACCAAACGCGCCAATGCAGGCATCAGTTTTGCCTTTCAGCAGCCGGTGCGCTTTAAAGGGATTGGGGTAAAAGATTTGCTGAGCATCGCCGCCGGTGAAAAACTTTCGACAAGCGGAGCCTGCACATATCTGTCTGAAGTAGGTCTTTGCGCTGCCGATTATGTGCGCCGCGATGTAGATACCTCTCTTTCCGGCGGAGAAATCAAACGTATTGAAATTGCCACTATTCTTGCCCGCAAGGAAACAAAACTCGCTGTTTTCGACGAACCGGAAGCCGGCATCGACCTTTGGAGCTTTCAAAAACTCATCAGTGTCTTTGAAAAAATGCATCATGAACAACGTTCCATTATGATAATATCTCACCAGGAACGCATCTTAAATATCGCTGACGAAATCGTCCTAATCGCTAACGGCTCCGTCCAGCAAATCGGCTCTAAAGAAGAAATCATGCCGGAACTTATGGAAGTTGCTGGCGTATGTGATTTCTACAAAAAATAAGGAGGAACTTTTATGCTTGACAATATCGAAAAAGATTTACTGGAAAAAGTTTCCGGTCTTAAAGATAAACCAAAAGGAGCTTATAACATCCGCTTGAACAGCAGGGCAATCGACCGCTCTTCCAGCTCCAATATCACAATCACCAAAAAAGAAGATAAGGACGGTATTGATATCCGCATTGCTTCTGGTACGAAAAAAGAAGTCTGCTATATCCCCGTAATTATGGATAAAGCAGGCATCACCGAATCTGTCTACAACGATTTTTATATCGGTGATGACTGCGACGTAACAATCATTGCCGGCTGCGGTATTCATAACTGCGGCAAGGAAGACTCTGAACATGACGGCATTCATGCCTTTTATATAGGAAAAAATTCCAAAGTAAAATATCTGGAAAAACATTACGGTTCCGGCGACGGCGAAGGAAAACGCATCATGAACCCTACTACTATAGTAGAAATGAATGAAAACTCCTATATGGAAATGGAAACGACTCAAATCCGCGGTATCAATTCCACTAGACGCATTACCAAAGGAACCGTTGGTAAAAACGCCACTTTAATCGTCAAGGAAAAACTCTTAACGCATGGACAGCAATTTGCTGAAAGCGATTTTGAAGTCAATCTTGATGGTGAAAACTCTCATTCAAACATAATATCCCGTGCTGTAGCACAGGATAAATCCAAACAGATTTTCATCGCCAAAATTTACGGCAACAACAAATGTCACGGCCATTCCGAATGTGATGCCATCATCATGAATGAAGCTAACATTTCCGCCATTCCGGAAATAAAAGCCAACCATCCAGAATCCAATTTAATTCACGAGGCGGCTATCGGCAAAATCGCAGGCGAACAGCTTATAAAACTGATGAGCCTCGGTCTCACGGAAAAAGAAGCTGAAAATCAGATTATCAATGGCTTTTTAAAATAATCTCATAAATTTTAAGAGTGGTTTATACCACTCTTTTTTGCAGGAATAGATTTTTTTACCTAGAATATTATTTTATAAGTACAAAAATATTTAGGAGGTTTATCCATGAAAAAAATTCTCTGTACGCTTTCTTTTTTAACCATGATGCTTTTCAGCATTGCTACAGCCTTTGCTGCACCTGCTGAATTAACAAATGTTATTGATGAAAACTACGACTTAAAATCCATCAAGACCATGGCCGTTGCAACACCGTATTATAAACCGTCTGCCCAGAGCGTATTTCTCAATGAAAAAAAACGCCCTAATGCTCCGAAAATCGTTACGACCGACATGATTGTCCAGTCCGCCATTGACGTTGCCAAAGATGACGAAATTCCTATCCAGTTAATTTCCGACAAACAAATCAACAGTGCCATTCTAAACAGCACAGGAGCAGATATTGCAACTTTAGACAAGGCTGAGGCGAAAAAACTGTATAAAGACAACATTGGCAAATACGCCGACGCATATGTGATGTTTACATTCTCCAATGACAGTGTTGTTTCCATGACAGCCGACATATATGACGCCAAAACGAACAAATGGATTTTATCCTACCGTATCAGCGTAAGAGGCATGGAAAATGACACCATCGATAATTACAATATGTTCATGCACAAATTCTACCGTATGCTCGAACTTGAAAGTGAAAAATAAAATTTTTCAGCAGTATGTATAAAATTTTTATAGTTATACATACTGCTCTTTTTATTTTTAAAAATTTTACAAATTACTATTGAAATTTTATTATTATTGGATGTATAATTATTAACATCTTATTCATTAGCGTTTTTTTGAATTTGTGCTATAATATTTGTGCTGTAATTTACACTTTTACACAGTTTTTTTATTTTTAACAGGAGGATATCATGGTAAAAGTAAGTATTATCGGTGCTACCGGTTATGCAGGGGCAGAGCTGCTCCGTCTTTTGTACAACCATCCACAAGTCGAAGTAATGCACATTACCTCTGAAAGCCATACCGGTAAAGCCATATCGGAAGTATATCCGCATCTGCGCGGACTGTATAACAAAAAATTAATCAGCATGAAGGATTTGGACATAATTGCCAAAGACAGTGACTTCGTCTTTATAGGACTGCCGCACGGTCATGCCATGGAAGTCGGCAAAGCTCTTGCCGATACAGATGTCCGCATAATCGACCTCGGTGCCGATTATCGTTTTGACGATACCTCTGTTTACGAGCAATGGTATAAAGTTTCGCATACGCACAAAGATGCCAAGCGTGTCTACGGTCTTGCCGAACTTTACCGTGATGAAATCAAATCGGCAAAAATTATCGGCAATGCAGGCTGTTATACTACAGCAAGTATTTTAGCACTTGCTCCGCTTGTAAAAAATGAATTTATCGAACCCGACACAATCATCGTTGATGCAAAATCCGGCACATCCGGTGCCGGCCGTTCGCCAAAACTCATGAACCATTACCCGGAATTCTACGATAATTTTAAAGCATACGGAGTAGCCACACATCGCCATACCCCAGAAATCGAACAGGCACTCGGTCATTTATGCGGCCGCAAAGTGACACTCAACTTCACACCTCATCTCGTACCTATGAGCCGCGGTATTTTAAGTACCTGCTATGCCAATATCAAACAATGGGTTACGCCAGAAATGATTGATGCTGCATATAACGATATGTACAGAAAAGAATTTTTCATCCGCCTTTTAGGCAGAGGCAGCTATCCATCCACTAAAGAAGTACGCGGTTCCAATTTCTGCGATATCGGCTGGCACATCGACCTGCGTACAGGTCGAATAATCGTTCTTTCCGCTATCGATAATCTTGTAAAAGGCGCGGCCGGACAAGCCGTCCAAAATATGAATATTGCTTGCGGTCTTGATGAAAAAACGGGGTTAGACATTACTCCAATTTATCCGTAATTATAAGGAGGCCTTTTAATGATAAAAAAAGATAATCAGGGCGTAACTTACGCTAAAGGATTTAAAGCAGCTGGTGTTAAAGCTGGCATAAAAAAAAGTGGTAATCTCGATGTTGCCGTAATCTATACTGAAACTGAAGCGGCTATTGCCGGTACATTCACACAGAATAAAGTAGCAGCTGCACCTGTATACGTTTCCAAAGAAACGGTTGCTACAAAAACCGCTCATGCCATTGTAGCCAACGCCGGTTGTGCCAATGCCTGCACCGGACAGCAGGGTATGGACGATGCTTACAAAACCAGAGAAATTGCTGCTAAAGAACTCGGCATTAAAGCTGATGATGTAATCGTCGGCTCCACCGGCGTTATCGGTGTTACACTTCCTATGGACAAATTGGAAGCAGGCATTAAGGACGCTGTAGCCAATTTATCCGAAACCGGCAGTATCAATGCTGCTAATGCCATTATCACGACCGATACGCACAGTAAATCAATGACGGTAAAATTTGATATTGACGGCACAGAAGTTCATATGGGAGCTATTGCCAAAGGTTCCGGCATGATACGTCCTAATATGGCTACAATGCTTTGTTATATTACAACCGACCTTGCTATTGAACAATCGCTCCTGCAGAAAGCCCTTTCTTCATGCGTGGAAAAAACTTTCAATATGATTTCCGTTGACGGCGATATGAGCACAAACGATACTGTTGTCATTCTAGCCAACGGTCTTGCCGGAAATAATAAAATCAATGAAGAAAATGCAGCATATGAAATCTTCTGCACTAAATTGATGGCTCTGTGCACAGAACTAGCTAAAGAAATTGCAGCTGACGGTGAAGGCGCAAGCAAATTCCTGACAATCAACGTGAAAGGCGCAAAATCCTTTACTGATGCCAAAACAGTCGGCATGGCGGTAGCCAATTCTCCGCTCGTTAAAACGGCGTTTTTCGGTGAAGACCCTAACTGGGGACGTGTAATCTGTGCCGTAGGCTACTCTGGTGCAGACATGGTTCCAGAAAAAACAATCGTCAAATTCGGCGGCATTACCATTTTCAACTGCGGCATAGGTGCAGCTTACGACAGCGAAGCACTTGCACAGGTAATGAGACAAAAAGACATCGTCATCGATATTGAACTCAATATGGGGGAAGCGGAAGCCACCGTCTGGACCTGCGACCTTTCTTACGAATATGTAAAAATTAACGGGGAGTATCACACCTGATGAATAATATTGCAAATTTCTCAGCGGAAGATAAAGCTTCTATTCTCGTAGAAGCTCTTCCGTATATTCAGGAATTCTACGGTAAAACCATCGTAATAAAATATGGCGGCAATGCTATGATTAACGAAGAGTTAAAACAGCAGGTAATGGAAGATGTCGTACTTATGAAATACGTCGGTATCCGTCCTGTCATCGTACACGGCGGCGGTCCCGATATTACATCCTTCTTAAAAAAAGTCGGCAAAGCCACTGAGTTTATCAGCGGTCTGCGCGTTACCGATAAAGAAACCGTCCAAATTGCCGAAATGGTACTTGCCGGTAAAATAAATTCCGAAATCGTCAACCGCTTAAACCGTCTCGGCGTTCATGCCGTGGGACTAAGCGGCAAAGATGCCGATTTAATTATCGCTCACAAAAAACTAGCTGAAGTACATGACGGCTCAGATAATGTTCAGCAGGTCGACATTGGTTACGTCGGCGAGGTTGAAAAAATAAATACCTCCTTAATCAATGATTTACTTGATAAAGATTATGTGCCTGTAATTGCGCCGATTGGTGCCGGACAGGCCGATGAATCATTCAATATCAATGCCGATTACGTAGCAGCTGAAATTGCCGGTGCACTTCAAGCGGAAAAACTGCTGCTTTTAACCGATACCAAAGGTATTTATCGTGATTTTGAAGATAAATCCTCCTTCATTTCCACGCTTACACAGTCTGAAGCAAAAAAACTCATAAACAGTGGCAATATTGCCGGCGGCATGATACCGAAAGTAGAAGCCTGCCTGCACGCACTCGACAGCGGTACGGGCAAAGCCTGCATTATCGACGGGCGCGAAAGCCATTCTTTAATTCTAGAACTGTTCACTTCACAAGGTATCGGTACCGAAGTTGTTCGCTAACTGGAGGAATTAAAATGTTAACTGACGAACAAATTTTCGCCAAAGATAAAAATGATTATATGCCTGTCTTTGCGCGTTACAATATAGTTTTAGACCATGGAAACGGTCCGTATCTTTATGATACCAACGGCAAAAAATACATTGACTATTTAGCCGGTATCGCCGTAAACGTAGTCGGTCATAATTATAAACCGCTTGTTGATGCTATCAGCCACCAGGCTGCTAAAATGATACACTGCTCCAATCTTTACTATACGGAAGTTCAGATTGAAGCAGCTGAAAAACTGAAAAAATTAAGCGGTATGGATAAAGTGTTTTTCGGCAATTCCGGTGCAGAAGCCAACGAAGGCGCAATAAAACTTGCCCGTAAATATGCAACGGATATCGACCCGGAAAAAATTCAGATAATCTCCGCCGTCCACAGCTTTCACGGACGTACGCTGGCAACACTCACCGCTACAGGTCAGGACCACTATCACCACGGTTTCGGCCCTCTGCCAGAAGGCTTCGACTACGTTCCGTTCAATGATATCGAAGCTCTTGAAGCCAAGATGAGCGACAAAACCTGCGCCGTTATGCTTGAAGCCATTCAGGGCGAAGGCGGCGTTCATGTGCCAGATGAAGACTATCTGCCAAAAGTCCGCGCTCTGTGCGATAAATATAATGCTGTTCTAATCTTTGATGAAGTTCAGTGCGGCATGGGACGTACAGGAACATTTTTCGGCTGTCAGCAGTTCGGCGTTAAACCGGATATCGTGACACTCGCCAAAGGACTTGCCGGAGGAGTGCCAATCGGTGCTTTCATGGCGACGGACAAAGTGGCAAATGCCTTTAAGCCGGGCGACCACGGCTCCACATTCGGCGGCAATCCGCTTGCCTGCGCCGCTGCCTGCGTTGTCTTGGACGCACTTGTAAACGATAACTTGATGGAAAACGCCAAAGAAGTAGGCGCTTATCTGAAAGCAAAATTCGATACTTACAAAGAAAAATATCCTACACTTATTAAAGAAGTTCGCGGACGCGGCCTAATCCTAGGCATGGAACTGACCCGTCCGGGACGTGAAATCGCTAACGAATGCCTTGACTGGGGCGCAATTATCAACTGTACAGCAGGAAACGTACTGCGTTTCGTACCGCCGCTCAATATCACTAAAGCGCACGTTGATGAACTCATCACTATTTTAGACAAAGTTCTGCCAAAATATGTTTAATAAAAAATTGGAGGTTTTACAATGCTTAAAGGCAAAGACCTTTTATCCATACACGATTTAACAACAGAAGAAGTTTTTGAAATTCTCGATTTGGCTCATGAACTGAAAGCCAAACAGAAAGCCGGCATCACTCATCATCTTTTAAAAGGAAAAACACTCGGCATGATTTTTGAAAAATCTTCCACCCGCACCCGT
>USIX01000117.1 GCA_900554895.1 uncultured Megamonas sp.
AGAGGCCGAAAGTACTTGCATGGAGACGTGCTGGGAGGATAGGAAGTTGCCGGTTTGCTAATTTTGCCCGAAGAGGATATAACTTTTACTGTTTCTGAACAAAACAGCAAAAGTTATATCCTCTTTTTTATTTTATAAATTTATAAATGTTAATACAGAGGTGATTTTATTATGGAAAAAATTTTATGGAAAGAAAAATTTTCGTATGGCATAGGAGCCTATGGAAAAGATTTTGTGTATAATATGATATCTGCTTTTTTGATGATTTTTTATACAGATGTAGTAGGTGTATCATTGATTTTTGTCAGTTCTTTATTTTTAGTTGTAAGAATTGCAGATGCCTTGTTAAATCCTTTTATGGGTTATCTGGTAGATAATACACATAGTAAATGGGGAAAGTTCAGACCGTGGATTTTAGGCGGAACAATTATTAATTCAGTTATTTTGATAATGCTGTTTTTTAATCCAGCTGCTATTTTTCAGGGAATATTGATAAATATCTGGTGCGTGATTACTTATTTTCTTTGGAGTATAACGTATACATTAATGGATGTACCTTTCTGGGCAATGATACCTTCTTTTTCTGATGAAGCGAAAACGAGAAATGAGATTTCCACTATTTCACGATTATTTGCTAATTTCGGTGGACAAATGATGTCGACGATAGGCTTGTTTGTTATTGCTTTTTTAGGTGTTAATATGGGTGGCAGTGTAAGTGATGGTTTCTTTCGTTTTGCATTGATTACAGCACTTATATTTAATATCTGCGAAATCGTATGTGTAAAAAATATCAGAGAACATATAGTTACCGCTAGTAAGAAAAAAATTAGTCTGTTTGAAATGCTGAATTTTTTGAGAAGTAATGACCAATTATTAGTTATAGTATGTATGACTGTTTTGCAGCAAATTGCCGTATTTTTGTGGATTGGGATGAATATTTATTTTTTTAAATATGTTGTTTGTCATGAAGAATGGTTTGCTGTTTTCGGTATGGTGAATTTTGTTGTATCATCAATAGCATTGGTAATGTTTCCTGTTTTGGCGAACAGGTTTTCACGTAAATTTGTTTATATTTTATCGGCCATATGTTTAATATGCGGTTTATTGGGAATGTTTTGGGTAGGCGATACACTTGCAGCGGATATGATTGTGTTTTTTAGTATGGCGGCATTTTTCTGTTTCGGAAATGCTTTAGCCGGTGTTTTGACTACAGTAATGCTTGCGGATACGGTTGATTATGGAGAATATAAATGTCGATTGCGTAGTGAAGCAGTGGTTTTTTCTGTACAGACGTTTACTGTGAAATTTGGTTCAGCAATAGCCGGTTTTATCGGTGCTATGGTGCTGTCTTTAATAGGTTATGTTCCGAATGAGATGCAGTCGGCTGATACGGTATTGGGACTTAGGATTATGATGTTTATAGCATCTTCATTATTGTTTATATTTATTTTATTTATATATCTTAAATTCTATAAGCTGAATGGAGATTTTTACAGGAATGTATTAAAGGAATTGGCTATTAGAAAAAGATTATAAAATAAAAATTTTATTTTTGTAGGCTGCTGTTTAAATGTAATATAATTAAAGTGTCATTTGTATTTTCTGTAAATATGCTGAAAAGATGAATTTTTTGAAGGTGGAAAAGAATGAACACTAGATTTAAAACTTTTATAAAAGTGGCCGACAGCGGAAGTTTCAATAAAGCAGCGGAAAATTTATATATTTCTGCTCCGGCTGTTATAAAGCAAATAAATTCTTTGGAAAAAGAAATTGATATTGAATTGTTTAAGCGGACAAATCAGGGTCTGACTTTGACGGAAGCGGGAAAATCTTTTTACGATGATGTAAAACATTTTTTAAATTATTTTGATAATGCAGTGAAAAAGGCAAAATTTGTTGAGTATAGAGAAAAGGGTTTTTTACGTATAGGTGTTTCTGTTATGACACCTGTTCAATGTATTCTGGAATTGTGGCCTCAAATATATAAATATCAGCCAGATATAAAATTTCAAATAATTCCATTTGAAAATAAACCGGAAATAGCCCGTGAAGGCGAAATGAATTTTGAACGTGATATAGATTTGACGGTGGGCATGATAGATTACGATTTTCTTGCCGGACGAGGATGCAGTGCTACGTATCTTTTTGATGAACCGATTAGAATAGCTGTACCGAAACAGCATCGTCTGCATGAGAAGGATAAACTTAATTTACAGGATTTATATGGAGAAAATCTGATGATTATAAAAGAAAACTGGAATGCAAGTATTGATAAACTGAGAGATTATTTGAAGAAAAACTGCCCGCAGATAAATATTATAACTTTTGATTTTTACAGCGTGGAAGTATATAATCAGTGTGTTGGAGAAAATAATCTGATTTTGACGATTGACTATTGGAAAAATGTGCATCCGTTTATGAAGGTCATACCTGTAAAATGGAAATATGCGGTGCCTTTCGGTATTCTGCACGCTAAAAATCCATCTGAAAGGGTACAGAGATTTTTGGGTGCTATAAAATATACAGTTAAGGATAGTAAGATAAAATAATTTCGTAATAACTAAATGTTAATATGTAATAAAAAAAAGAGACTTCATTTTGATGTCTCTTTTTTTTATCATAATGGTAAATTAAAAGTTAAAAGAAAGGCTTGATTTTTTATGATGATAAGCGAAATAGCAGAACAGACTAATGTTTCCAAATCTACTTTGCGTTATTACGAAAAAATCGGTTTAATACCGTCTGTACCACGAATAGGAAATGGCGTTCGCAGTTATGATGAAAAGTTTATAAGATGGATAAAATTGATTCAGGATTTAAAAGATATGGGGATGTCTTTGGAAAATATATTAGATTATTTTAAATTAGCCAAAGCAGGAAAAGATACTTCACAAGTGCGTAAGAATTTATTGGTGAAAACACAGCAAATGTTAGTAGAAAAAATTATGATATTGCAAAAAATGTCCGATGATATTGATAAGCAGTTGGATAAATATGATGATGTATTGTTGCCCAATACAGAAAATCTGATAAATCACTGGAATAATAATCGGTAAGTACATAAAGGAGAATATTCGATGAACAGAAGAGTTTTTATAAAGACAGTAGTAATGAGCGCGACCGCGGTATTTTTGAGCGGGTGCGGTTTAAATGTATTAAGCGGGCAAAGTCGGGAAGAACCGATGCAGAAAGTTATAAGTTCAGCCGGTATAGATAAAGCAAAAATTTTAGTGGTGTATTTTTCTTGGAGCGGAAATACAAGAAAAGTGGCTCAACAGATACAGTCGATGATTGGCTGTGATATTTTTGAGTTGCAGCCGCAAAAAGCGTATCCGAAGGATTATGAAAGTACAAGGCAGAGGGCTCATGCAGAGCTGGATAATAATATTCATGTTGAAATGGCGGGAAATATACCGGATTTAGCAAAATATGATATTGTATTTTTAGGTTATCCCGTGTGGGCGCACCGTGTGCCGCGTATTATAATTACAGCATTGGAAAATCCTGATTTTACAGGTAAGACGGTAATTCCGTTCTGTACAAGCGCAAGTTCGGATATAGAGGAAACTTTACCGGAAATTCAGGATAAATTTAAAAACATCAACTGGAAAGAAGGTCTCACAGCTAATGATGAAGATGATATAAAGCCGTGGATTGACAAACAATTAAATATCTGATAAGCTATCACAGGTAAATAAATCGCCGAAAAAAGGCTATAGATTTTGCTGTTTCTGAGTTTCAAACAGCATGGTCTATAGCCTTTTTCGTTTATTAAAGTTATTTTAGGAGGTTTTATTATGAATATCGGTTGGATAAAAATTTTAGGAGCTACTTTTTTTGAACTGATGTGGATTACAGGACTTAAATATGCGGAACTTCCTTGGGAATGGGCGGCAACATGTCTGTCTATTTTGGGTTCAAGTTATTGTCTGATTACAGCAGGCAATACGCTTCCTGTTGGAACGGCATATTCCGTGTTTGTTGGGCTTAGTGCGATTGGTACTATTTTAGTGGAATTTTTAGGGTTCGGTTTATTGCCTACTTTTTGGCAGATGGTATTTATGATTACACTTATAGTCGGTGTAATCGGTCTTAAATTGTTGAATGAAAAAGTTGAAAGATGAGGTTATGATAAATTATGGAATGGATTTTTGTTGTTGTTGCCGGTTTGTTGGAAGTTTTGAGTATTAATTATATGAATAAATGGCAGATTATGAAGAAATTCGGCTTGAAAAAGTCATCACTGCTTATCGTGAAAATGATTTTGGCATTTGGCAGCAGTCTGGTCTTATTGAATTTGGCTTTAAATACTTTACCGATGAGCATTACATATGCCGTATGGTCAGGTATCGGTTCTGTAGGCGGTGTTGCCGTCAGTATTGTAAAATACGGTGAAAGTGCGAACTGGCGCAGACTTATGTGTATATGCCTGATTTTATTTTCCGTAGTGGGCTTAAAGCTCGTATCATAAAGACTGTTTTAAATTCGATAAGCTGTTTAAACGTGCTAGGGCGCGAATGTGCTTTAAAAATTTAAAATGACGATTTACCAGATTGATGAATTTGCCGGTAATTAAAGCTGAGATAATTGTACCGATACCAACACCGTTTAATTCACCGAAAAAGATAAAACATAAAATACAGGCTAAAATTATGAGTGTTACATCAAAATAAATTTTTACCGTACCGAATTTTATCTTCGGTTTTTTTATGGCAATGGCTAAAGCAAGTGCACGTACCACGCCTTCGCCGGGAACTACGATTACATTGGGAGCGACTTCGATGCAAATACCAATGGCCAAAATCATACAGCCGGTGATAAGTGAAATAAATTTGACGAGAAATGTTTCCGGCTGAAAGAATGAAAGCCAGTTCATACTTACGTCGATGAAAAAGCTGAATAATATATTAGCAAAAATTTGGAGAAACTGAATTGGGTGGAAATCACGGCGCAGGATGATTATTTGGATGATGATGAAAAGTACGTTGAAAATAAATGTAGTCATGCCAAATGTATAATTGGTAAATTCTAAACTTAAAACATAGGGAACGGAAGAGATTTGCGAAGTACCCAAATCGCTTTTTGTAACAAAGGCAACACCGAATGAATTTATGAAAATACCTAAAACAAAAAAGAAATATCGTAAGCATAGAATTTTCATTGCAGGTCTTCCTCCTCTAAATTCTGGATAATAACGGTCAGCGTTTGAAGAAACTGCTGTTTATTTCGCGGTGTTATATTTTTAAAAGCTTTATTATCAACGTTTGTGCAAATCTGTTTTACTTCCTGCGCAAGGTATTTTCCTTTTTCGGTAAGATAAATGGAATAGGCGCGTTTGTCAGCGGATTGATTTTTGCGGACGATTAAGTGCTGCTTTTCCATGCGGGACAACAGGCTGGTAATAGTGGATTTATCAAGCACATGGTCTCGGCTGATATCTTTTGCCATGGCGCCATTGTGTTCTAATAGATATTCCAGAATTTTCGGCTGTCCGGGCAGTAGATTTAGGTCATAAATTTTTTTTGTGATGATATTATTACTGTGATTAAAGGCTTTTAATAAAAGAAAATGTAATTCTTCGGTTAACATTTTGTAGCCTCCTAATATAGTTTGATTTCAAACTATATTATAGCTTTATTTACGCAAAAATACAATTTAAATATATTTATGTATATTTTCAGCAAAATTTTTGTAAAAATATCTTAATAGCTTTACTAATTACTGGATATTGGTTTGTGTTTTGGTTATAATAAATATCTATGATTTTGTTGAAGAAGGTGAATTGAATTTTGAATAATGAAGAGAATTTTAAAGTAGGATTAAAAGAACAATTTGCAGCCAGAATAATATTTTTTGTTTCGGGCTTTGCGATAGCGACATGGGCACCGATGATACCACTGGTAAAAGACAGACTGAATATCGGAGCTGATGTACTGGGCTTATTGATATTGTGTACAGGCGTAAGTTCGTTTTTGATGATGCCGATAGCAGGATTGTTTGCGCGTAAATTCGGTTGCCAGAAAGTTCTGCGGGTAATGGGATTTTTTATGGGAGCGGAAATCGTATTTCTGTCCATGCTGCCGAGTGTATGGCTTTATGCCGTCTTTTTATTTATTTTGGGAGCAATCGGCGGAACAATGAATGTTAATATGAATATACATGCTGTTATCGTGGAAAAGCTGTCGAAAAAACGCATGATGTCCAGTATGCACGCACTTTGGAGTGTAGGCTGTTTTATGGGAGCAGGTCTTTTCAGTCTGCTTGCAAAGCTGGGTTTATCAGCAACACAGATTGCACTTTTGCATTGCTTTGTGATTTTTGCCATAATGCTGTACTTCGGACGATATTTTTTACCGTATAAAGGTAGCGGTAATGAAAAGGCGATTGCCATACCGAAAGGAATTGTCGGGCTGTTCGGAATACTGGCTGTTATATCGTTTCTTGGTGAAGGCGGTATGATGGATTGGAGCGGTATCTTTCTGAACGAGGCTAAGGGCGTAGATTTATCATTGGCGGGCGTGGGATACGCCGTTTTTTCAGCGGCAATGCTTATAGGCAGGCTTATCGGTGATAAGGTGGTGCAGATGCTGGGCGAGCAGAAAGTTGTTATTTTTGGCGGAATTATGGCAAGTCTGGGCTATATTACGGCAATAGTGATTGATGATTTCATTGTAGTTCAAATTGGTTTTATACTGCTCGGTCTGGGAGCTGCCAATATTGTGCCGGTGGTTTATACACTGCTTGGCAAACAGTCGATAATGCCGATAAATTCCGCCGTTACGGCTGTTACGAGCGTGGGATACTTGGGTGTCATGTTCGGGCCGGCGCTTTTGGGTTTTATTGCGCACGGTATAGGAATTACGGCAGTATTTTGTATTTTGGCGGCGTTGTTTATCATTCAGTCGCTTATCGCACGATACGTGTTTAAAATTTTACATTGAAATAAAAAGGATTATAGCATAAATTTTATAATATGCTATAATCCTTTTTTACTTAAATTTCTATTTATCGTTTTCTTTAATTTTAAAGAAAACAAATTTAAAGAAAAAATT
>USIX01000118.1 GCA_900554895.1 uncultured Megamonas sp.
GGTATGGCTCCTATCTGATTCCGGCTGTCATGATGGTCATTATCTTTCGGACGCCCTGAAAAGGGCACGGCAAAAGACGAACGGCGGTTAACGGCCGCGTTCGTGAGGAGAAAGGCGCAATCCGAAGAGGGTGCGCCGCGAGGAGGACGGGCGAAGGGAGAAAGCCCCGGCCATACGGAGACAGCCGAAAGGCGCAAGTAAAGAAGCCGGGATCTGGAATTCCCGGAAAAAACGGACAAGGGCACGCGAGACGCCGCTCGTATGCAAAGACGAGAAGAAGGACATGGAAACCTCCTGAGCCGCCGGGGGTGCTCCCCGGACCCGTCAGAAGGTCAGAAGAAGCACGCCGGCAGCGGTTGCTGTGGCACTATCAGTTGACGGGCAACTGTGACTACTGTCGGACGACAAATACAATCTGTCGGGCATTCAGATGATACAGGTGGCAAATCTTGCCGACAGTATGGCGGCGATAAAACAGATGGTTTATGATGAAAAACGCATTGCAGCTGTCGATTTGGAAAAGGCATTGCAGAATAATTTTGCCGATAACGAAATAATGCGCCAGATGCTCTTGAATCGTGTCGATAAATACGGCAATGACGTAGCTTGGGTTGATGAGCTCGGGGCCAAATGGGCAAGACGTTTCCGTGCAAAGCTCAAAGCTTATAAAAATTATCGCGGCGGTCCGTATCATACGGGAATGTACACGGTTAGCGCGCATGTGCCTATGGGACAGAATGTGGGAGCGAGTGCTGACGGCAGATTGTCGCAGACACCGCTGGCGGATGGCGGCATGTCGGCTGTATACGGCAGAGATTTAAACGGCCCTACGGCTGTATTAAAATCCGTTGCCCGTTTAGATGATAATCTGACGACAAACGGCGGCTTATTAAACATGAAATTTCTGCCGGAATTTTTCAAAACGGAAAGCGGCGTAAATAAATTTGCCAATTTCCTGCGTACTTTCGTCGATTTGGAGATACCGCATATTCAGTTTAATGTAGTTCGTCGCGAAGATTTGATAAATGCCAAGAAAAATCCTGACGCATACCGCTCTTTGACGGTGCGCGTAGCAGGATATACGGCATATTTTACGGAACTTGCAGGAGATTTACAGGATGAAATTATCGCCAGAACAACATACGAAGGCGTCTGAGACGAGCGGATACGTTTTCGATATCAAACGGTTTGCCGTACATGACGGCAGAGGCATACGCACGACGGTATTTTTTAAGGGCTGTCCGCTCAGATGCCGCTGGTGTCAAAATCCGGAGGGATTAAAAAGACAAAGACAGGTTTTGTATTTAGCCAGTAAATGTATCAAATGCCAAAGCTGTGTCAGTGCTGCATTATCCGGTGCAGTAAGATATGTAGACGGAAAAATCAGGCTGGACAGACAGATTGACGAAAACTGGGATAAAATAGTGGATGCATGTCCGACAAGAGCTTTGCAGTATGACAGCAGATTGTACACGGTAGCGGAACTGATGGCGGAAATCGTCAAGGATAAAGCTTTTTTTAAATACGACGGCGGCGTTACCCTATCGGGCGGAGAACCGCTTTTGCAAAGTGATTTTGCGCTGGAAGTGCTGAAGCAGTGCAGAGCGCAGAATATTCACACGGCTATTGAAACTTCTTTATATGTGCGTCGCGATATTTTGGAAAAAATCATACCGTATCTCGACCAGATATATTGCGATTTGAAAATATTCGATGATGATAAACATCTTGCCTGTACCGGCGTGCATAATGATATCATTAAAGAAAATATCAGATTTTTGCTGGAGAGCGGGAAAAAAGAAGCCGTTACAGTTCGTACACCGCTCATTCCTCAGTTTACAGCGACGAAAAAAAATATCGGGGATATATCAATCTTTATTAGTAAATGCTATAATGATGTAAAATACGAGATTTTGAATTACAATCCGCTGGCAAAGGCAAAATATAGTTATCTCGATATGCAATACTGTTTTGAAAGCAATCCTAAATTATATACCGCTGAGCAGATGCAGGAATTTTACAGTGCAGCTGAAAGCTCCGGTATAAAAAATTTGATTATAGAATAGGGGTTATTTTTATGAAAATTTTAGTTGACCACGCAGACATCAATGCTATTAAAAAAATCTATGAATTCTTTCCCGTTGACGGTGTAACGACAAATCCGTCCATTTTGAAAAAAGCAGGTAAAAATCCGTATGACGTACTTTTGGAAATCAGACAGTTCATCGGCAAAGATGCTGACCTGCATGCGCAGGTTATTTCCCAAAAAGCGAAAGATATGGTAACGGAAGCACATAAGATGCTGGAAATTTTAGGTGCAAATACGTTCATTAAAGTGCCTGTAGTGCCGGAAGGGTTAAAAGCCATTAAAATTTTGGCTGGTGAAGGCGTGAACGTAACGGGTACAGCTATTTACAATCAGATGCAGGGCTTTTTGGCAGGTAAGGCCGGTGCCAAATATGTAGCGCCGTATGTAAACCGTATTGACAATCTCGGCAGCAACGGTGTTCAGGTTGCTAAAGATATTCACGACATGTTGAAAAAAGCAGGTCTTGAAACGGAAATTCTGGCAGCAAGCTTCAAAAATTCCCAGCAGGTGCTGGAACTTGCCAAGTACGGCGCAGGCGCAAGCACAATCGCACCTGACGTAATTGAAGGATTAATCAAAGTGGATGCCGCAAGATGTGCCGTTGATGTATTCATCAAGGATTTTGAAGATTTATGCGGCGAAGGCAAAACCATGGAAGGCATAAATCCTACACCGCTTTTTCAGATAAGATAAACAAGCAGTTACAGTGTTTATAATATAAAAGTATCATTAAGAAAATATCCGCTCAGCACAATATGAAGAGAAAATACTTATATTGTGCTGGGCATTTTTTTATATAAAGAAATCGGTAAATGGATTGTAATACGGCAAAAAAATGATACAATAAATCTATACTAAGTCAGTAAAGGAGAGTTTTTATGAAAATTGGTATCATCAGCGATACGCACGGCTGTCATGAACGTTGGTCGCTGGCGTATGATAAATATTTTAAAGATGCGGATATGATTATCCATGCAGGTGATGTACTTTATCACGGTCCGCGCAATCCGATGCTTTCCGACTACAATCCGGCTGAGCTGGCGAAAAAGATAAATGACTGCCCGATGCCGGTCGTAATCTGTCGCGGCAACTGCGACAGTGAGGTCGATACGCTTGTTCTGGATATGCCGATACAGGCTCCGTATACGTATGTAGTCGCTGAAGGGCTGAAAATCGTTACGACGCACGGACATTATGTAGAAACGGATGAAGCTAAGGATAAAATGGCGAAAGCACTCAAAGCCGATTTGTTTATTTCCGGTCATGTACATATCAATGTACTGGAAAAAAGAGGCAATACGGTTTTTTTGAACCCTGGTTCCCCGTCGCTGAGTAAAAGAGAAGATAACAGAGCGACTGTTGCCGTTCTGGAAGATAAAAAAATCAGTATCATTGATATAGACACTGAGGAAATAATTATGTCTTTGACATTGTAAAAAGAATTGCTATAATAATTGAGGATATGATTAATTTAACATATCCTCGATTTTTTAGTTAATTTGAAAATTAAAGGAATTGGTAGAAAAGTATGTTCAACATTAGAGAAAATAGAACATTGCGGCGACTGGACTGGCCGCTGGCTCTTGCCGTAATCGGTATACTGATTGTGGGACTGATAACGATTGCCAGCGCAACCCATGTAAATACGCCCAGCGATGACCGGTACTGGTATCTGCAAAGACAGGGCATGTTTGCCTTGGGCGGGATTATATGGGCGTTTATGATAGTAAACTTTTTTGATTATCGTGCGCTTAGGCACTGGGGCGACAAGATTTACATTTTTAATTTAATAATGCTTTTGGCGGTAATGTTTTTCGGTCATTCTGCACTTGGTGCGCAGCGCTGGATTATGATAGGGCCTATCAGCATTCAGCCTTCAGAGTTTTCTAAAGTAATCATGATTATAGCACTGGCGGCACTTTTGGAAAGCAGAGTGGGGCATTTGAAGAAATGGCGGGAGATAATGCCAGTAGCACTGTTTGTACTTATACCGTTCCTGCTCGTTGCCAAACAGCCGGACCTTGGTACTGGTCTTGTATTCCTGGCGATATTTCTCGGCATGATATTCGTTGCCGGTATAAGTATTAAGATTTTAGGGATTGTATTCGGCGCGTTTTTGGCACTATTGCCGATAATGTGGCAGTTTCTGCATGATTATCAGAAAATGCGTATCATGGTATTTATTGACCCGAATGTGGACCCGCTCGGCTCGGGTTATCATATAATACAGTCTAAAATTGCCATCGGCTCCGGCATGCTTTTTGGAAAGGGTCTGTTCGGCGGCACGCAGAGTCAGCTGAATTTCCTGCCGGAAAATCATACGGACTTTATTTTTGCCGTAGTCGGTGAAGAGTTTGGTTTTATCGGAGCGGCTTTTTTATTGTGCCTGTATCTTATCGTATTATGGCGCGGTGTGAAAATAGCACGTGAATGTAAGGATACTTTCGGTATGCTGCTGGCTGTCGGAATTACGTCCATGCTCGGATTTCATGTTCTTGTAAATGTAGGCATGACGATGGGCGTTATGCCGGTTACGGGTATTCCGCTTCCGCTTATGAGTTATGGCGTAAGTTCATTGCTTACAAATATAACGTGTCTGGGCTTGCTGATGAATATTCATATGAAACAGCAGACGCTGCATTTTTAAACTTTCTCGTAAAATGGAGATGTCGTAAAGTCTTCACCATAGTAGCGGACGGGATTAAAACAGAGATTGTACAGTTCTGTGGCATACGTATCTATTGATAGCATTTTTTCAAGCGCCGTCAGATTTTCCTGGCGGCGTTTTTTACTGTCAAGATAAACTGCCGTTTTTGTTATAATCGGTATGGAGGATTTTTTCTTCAGGCAGCGCAGAATTTGCGTTCCTTTTTCGTTAAATGCCAAAACGCGGGCATATAGTGCACCGTTATTATCGAACTCGTTTATCTGCTGTTTCGTTAAATCGAGCATGAGATATAAAAGCATTCGCTGCAATTTCGTTAAGGGATAGCGTTTTGATTTTAATACGCTTAAAAGTTCTGTTTGGTTTTCCGCATTTGCACAAGCTTTTAACAATTTATACTCTAATCCTTCATTTACACCATAGATTTTTTGTATATCTGTAAACTTATAAAGACGCAGTTTCAGCAGGAGCGGCAAAAATAAATTTTCTTCAAGCGGCAGCTGATTTTGTTCATGAATTTGTTTTAGCAGATTAAATGTTTCTGGCGGAACAACTTGTTTAAGTTCGTCAAAATTGATATTATCTTTATAGAGACAATGTCTGATGGCAGTACCGCTGGCAAAGTTTTTTTGATAGTTTAAATCGTTGTGCTGAGCTTTAATGCGCTTTATGATATCGATATTGAAAGGAGCTTGCAGCTGTTGCAGTGCTTTTAGGTATTCGATACCTAAAATGGTATTGGGTGCTTTTAAAATCTCTTCGTTGATATTGGTGATTTTAGCTATACTTTTACTGACGGCAGAAGCATAGGACATACCTTGGGCAATTTGCTTTTGAAACAGTAGAGAAAACTCCGGCAGATGGAAACTTCGGGCGATACGGAGAAGCTCATCTTTGTCGGTATGTTCACTGCCGAAACAGATACTGTCTACACAGTTTAGTTTTTGCAGCAAATCAATACCGCCGAAAGCAAAATGCTGTGCGCTGCGCACGGCAAAAACGAAGGGAAGCTCGATGACCAAATCAATACCGCCGGCGACGGCAAGACGGGCACGCTGCCATTTGTTTAGAATTGCCGCTTCACCGCGTTGCGTAAAATTACCGCTCATTACGGCGATAAAATGACTGTGGGGATTATTTTCTAGATGTTTTTCAACTAAGTATTTATGTCCATTGTGAAAGGGATTGTATTCACTGATAATACCGGTTATTTGCATGTTATTATTCCTCCTTGGGCTTGCTGTATCAGCAAAATATTAAGAGCATATCAGCAGTATAATATTTTACCAGTTATGCTGGCTGATTTATATGTTTAAAATTTTTAGTTATTGTTTATTTTTCCGTACATCAAAGAAAAATGAACAACAACTCCTTAGGCTTGAAAATTATTTTAGCATACTGATAAAATTTTTCCCAAAAAATTACTATGTTTGTTTGACAAAATATAAGGCTACGGCTATAATGGATTGAGGTTGATTTTAATGATGAAAATAAATGTATCGGAAATAGCTGATAAAATCGGTTATGAAATGGTTTTCAGTTTTGAAACCGAACCCGAAAACATAGGACAGCTTATAGACGACTGTGAGCTAAAAGGTCCCATCATGGTCAAAGGAACCGCTGTGAATACGGGAACTTGTTTTCGTCTAGAAGGTGATATCGCCTGCACATTGGTATGCGTATGCGACCGGTGTCTGGAAAAATATCAGTTCGACGGCAATTATGAGTTCGCTGAAGAATTTACGCGTGACAAGAACCTGGCAAAAATTGAAGACATGAATTGTTTTGACGGCGATATTATCGATATCGGCGATTTAGTGCGCGATATTATAATTTCTGCTCAGCCGACAAAGCATTTGTGTAAAGAGGATTGCAAGGGGCTTTGCAGCGTATGCGGTGCTAATTTGAATAAAACCGAATGCGGTTGCAATAGGGAAAGCATTGACCCGAGACTTGCGGCCTTGCAGGAATTATTAAAGAAAAACAAGTAAAAGCAGTTTTGCTTTTTAAGTCTTTTATTTTGTTAAGGAGGTGTGTAGTCAATGGCAGTACCTAAGCGTAAAATGTCAAAAGCTCGTCGTGACAGACGTCGTGCT